>NZ_BDLQ01000030.1:0-38290 GCF_002049255.1 Carboxydocella sp. ULO1
TAGCCTCTTATGTGGTTCCTGTTCGTCGGGCCGGAGGTTTGCCGCCGACTTCCTTCAGATTCCACCTCACGGTGGACACCCTTGTCTTAAGCTACGGCTACTGCTACCTTCGCCGTTCGGGACTTTCACCCTATAGACAACGCCCATGCCGGGCGCACGATAAAATAAAAAGGAGGCAGTCGCCTCCTTTTTAATGTTTGTCCTCTTCATCATGACCTTGTTCACTCACCATACCAGGAGAGTGGGCCAGCTGGTTAAGACCGGTGCCAATGCCTGCTGCCAGCACGAGGATAACAGCAAAAGCTGCCGCAAATCGTTTCCAGGGTAATGCTATTTTGTTTTTCAAAACATAACTAATAAATGACAGGACTAACCCGAAAGGAATTAAATAACTGGCATAAAGGGGTTCTTCATCAAAATGCTGAATCCCGCCGCTGATCATCCCGATACCGATGGAAAGGATCAGGGAGAAGAAAAGGAATTTGGCGGTTTCCCAGGGGGTCATGTTTTTCTTGTCGATTTTCACTTCATTCAGGTAGGAGGCTGTCACAAATACTACCAGGGCGATACTCATGATTATTGAGTAGCGGCCAGGGTTTAAGGGCATGTGGACAATTGAACCGGACAGCATGCCGATACTCAGGAAAAACATGAGATAGACAAAATAGGGGAAGAATACAGGTTGCATAGATGCCCTCCTTTGGAAAGATTTTTACACCTTTAATACTATAACATGTAGTTTTGACAAAATTGTGTCCAGTTTTAGACTATTTTTTTACATTCTCAGTTGGTGTATAATAAAAGAGCATTTTAGTTTTAGAGGAGTGAGAGAGCATGGCGGAAAAGATCCTGCAGGCACCTGGTATGAACCGCTGTATTGCCTGCTATTCCTGCATGCTGGCCTGTGCCAGAACGGTTCATAAAAGTTTTAGCCCCCGGCAAAGTGCTATCCAGATTCGCACTCAGGGAGGCCTACAGTCCAAACTGGTAGCTGATATCTGCCGGGGCTGTCTGGATGCGCCCTGTGCCGCTGCCTGCCGGGTGGAAGCCTTGCTGCCCCGTAAGGGCGGAGGGGTTAAATTTAACCCCGATAAATGCACGGGATGCCGGGCCTGTGTTGAAGCCTGTGTAGTCAAAACCATCCACTTCGATGAACAGCGAGAAAAACCCATTATCTGCATCCAATGCGGGACCTGCACCCGTTTCTGTCCCCACGGAGTATTGACTATGGAGGTGCGGGGCTGATGTTTAATCAAGGTGGTATGCGGGTTTTAACCATAGATTTAAGCCGTCGCAAGATTGCCATTGAACGGCGCCAGGATTTACTGAACTGGCTGGGTGGGGTAGGAGTGGCCACGCAGTTGTTGAAAGAGCATCTAAAACCGGAGCTGGATCCATTTCATCCTGACCAGCCGATTATACTGGCTATTGGACCCATGTCCACAGTCTATCCGGTAGTAACCAAAGCAGTGGCCATGTTCAAGTCTCCGCTTACCGGCGAACTGGGGGAAAGCTATGCCGGGCTGCGCATTGCCATGGCCATGCGTTTTGCCGGCTATGATGCCATTGTCATTAAAGGGAAGGCAGAAAGCCCTGCTTATTTGACCATTACACCTCATCAGGTAGATTTTAATGATGCCCGGGCCCTCTGGGGCTTATCCACAGAAGAAACCGGACGACTGCTCAGACAGTTATCCCCTGGCAAAGGCCACCGTTCCACTTTGCGTATCGGTCAGGCCGGGGAGAAACTGGTAGCTTACGCGGGAGTAAATGTGGATACCTATCGCCATTTTGGCCGACTGGGACTCGGAGCGGTTTTTGGCAGCAAGAATTTAAAAGCCATTGTAGTTCATGGTGATCACAATTATCCCATTGCCAGGCCCCAGGAGTATCAACGGGTGTATAGCAAGATTTTCAAAAAAGTAGTGGAAACCGATATTATGGAAAAATACCACGGTCTGGGGACGACGGGCAATGTGGAGCCCCTGAATGAAATGGGGGGCTTGCCGGTTCGCAACCTGCAGGCTTCTTCCTATCCGGAAGCCCTTAATCTGAGCGGGGAAACTTTTGCCCAGGAGACTCTGATCCGTAAAATCGCCTGTGCCGGCTGTCCGGTAGGCTGTATTCATATCGGTATTCATCGCCGACAGTTTGCTGAAGGTTATGAATATGAGTCAGTAGCGGTTTCTTATGACCACGAACTGGTCTATGCCCTGGGTACTATGCTGGGATTAACTGACCACCGCCATGTTTATGCCTTGATTGAGCGGACCGAGCTCTATGGCTTGGATTCCATTTCCACCGGGGTGGCACTGGCCTGGGCAACTGAGGCCCAGGAAAAAGGGTTAATCGGAGAAGAGGAGCTGCTTACCCATCTGGCATTTGGTCAGCCGGAGCCCTATTTACAGGCCATGGATTACCTGATTAAACAGCCCAATGAATTCTATCGCACCCTGGCCCAGGGCACCTGGCTGGCAGCGGAACGTTATGGCGGGACTGAGTTTGCCTGTGTGCTGGGCAAAAACGAAGTGGCAGGTTATCATACCGGCTATGCTAATATCCTGGGCCAGGCGTTTGGCGCCCGTCACTCCCACCTGGACAATGGCGGCTATGCCATTGACCAGGAGCGAAAGGACCGGACTCCGGAAGAACTGGTAGATGCTATCATTCAGGAGGAGGAAATCCGCAACACCCTTAACTCCCTGGTTATTTGCCTCTTCGCTCGTAAGGTTTATGACCTGGCCACAGTAGCCGAGGGACTTAAGGCACTGGGTCATGAGTGGACTGAAGAGCA
This sequence comes from Carboxydocella sp. ULO1, assembly GCF_002049255.1. Taxonomy (NCBI): domain Bacteria; kingdom Bacillati; phylum Bacillota; class Clostridia; order Eubacteriales; family Clostridiales Family XVI. Incertae Sedis; genus Carboxydocella; species Carboxydocella sp. ULO1. The sequence goes on from NZ_BDLQ01000030.1 coordinate 2,795, forward strand.
GCTCAGACAGCTGGGACGGGAGATATATAGAGAAAAAATGGTACTGAAGCGTCAGTTAGGATTTAAACTGGAACAGATCACCGTGCCCCGCCGGTTCTGGGAGACCCCGGCGCTGGGGCGGCAGCTGGATCCGGAGAAAATGGAGCAGTTGCGACAGATTATGATAGGGAGGCTATCACAACTGTGAAAAGAAAAACCTTTATTATCTGGCTGGTGGTCATGGCTCTGGCTGGATTGACCGGTGGTGCTGCGACGCGGTTTTATCTTACCGGGCAATGGCCCTGGCAAGCAGCTGAGCAGAATATAACTACAGATTCAACGGGCACAGAACAGCCTGCCCCAAATGCGCAGAAAAATCCGCCAGTGGTCCAGGATGAAACAACAGCGACTCCGGAAAAGCAGCCGGAATCTAATGGAGTAGAAAAACAGGTGGAGGGGCAGATTGTCACCATTGATTATCGCCAAAAGACCCTGACTTTGGACCAGGCCCTGGATGATAACAGCGAAAAAGTGGAAGGGAAACTGACTCTGGCCCCGGGGGCTGAGATTAAAATCGATGGCAAGAAGTCAGTCTTTAATGATATTGCAATTGGGGATTATGCGGTATTGAAAATCAATGACAGGAAAGAAATAACCTCCATAACCATCAAGCGATAGGAGGGACTGAAATGCTGGAGCAAGTCTGGGCCTTTGCTCGCCGTTGCCGGGCCGAGGGGCAGGAGCTGTATCTGGTAGGGGGCTATGTGCGGGACTTACTGGCCGGGGTTGAAGCCAAGGATTTGGACTTTGTCGTCCCCCGCGGTCAGGGGCTGAATCTGGCCCGGCGCCTGGCAGATGAGCTGGCAGCCAGTTTTGTACCTCTGGATGAAGAGAATGATGTCGGTCGGGTGGTTGCCGGCGAACTGGTCATCGACCTGGCTGCCCGACAGGGCAACAGTCTGATTCAGGACCTGCGGCGCCGGGATTTTACCATTAATGCTATGGCCTTACCGCTGACAGAGGCAGGCCATCCGGCAGGGACGGACCAGATTATTGATCCCCTGGGAGGGCTGGGGCACTGGCGGGAACGGATGCTGGCTCCCTGTCATCCTCGCATTTTCCAGGATGACCCTGTGAGGCTTCTGCGGGCCCTGCGCCTTGCCGCCCGTTTCGGGTTGACCTTTGCCCCGGAACTGGAGGAAATGCTGAGCCGGGAACAAACCCTGCTGGCCCTGGCGGCCCGGGAAAGAATAGGGGAAGAAATCAGTCAGCTCTTTGCCCTGCCGGGGACGGCGGCCGTGATTACCGCCGACCTGGAGACGAGGGGGCTCTTTTACCAGGTTTGGCCGGAGCTGGAGGAAATGATGACCGCTGAACAGAATTTCCATCATACCGTGACAGTGGGACGTCATTGCCTGGCGGTACTGGAAATCATGGAAGAGATATTGGCCGAGCCAGAGCAATGGTTAGGGGCAGAACTGGCCGAGGTGGTAAAAAAGAGAGCGGTCGAAAGATTAACCCGCCACCCCAGGCAACGTTACCAGGTCTGGAAACTGGGGGCTCTGTTCCATGACATGGGCAAACCCAAAACCGCCATGACCAGGGAAAGCGGACGGATTGTCTTTTACGGCCATGAGCGGGAAGGAGCAACTCTCATCGGTCCTCTGGTCCGCCGCCTGACCTGGGGACGGCGAGAGGCCCAGTTGCTCCAAAAGCTGGTAGCTTTACATATGCGCCCTTTGCATCTCTTCAATACCCGGCCGGTAAAAGGCAAGCCCAGCCGCCGGGCTTTGTATCGCTTTTACCGGGACGTGGGAGAGGATTTACCTGACCTGCTGGTGCTGGCAGTAGCGGACCTGGCGGCAAAAGTCAAGTACAAACCGGACAAGGAAGAGTGGGAGACTTTCCAGGCCTTTATTTTGGGCTTATGGGACACCTGGCTCAAGGAAAAAGAACGCTGGCAACCGGAACCAATGCTGAGAGGGGATGAACTGGCAGCCGCTTTCCCGCACATCAAGGGGGCGGAAATCGGCCGCATGCTAAGGGAACTGCTGGAGGCTCAGGCTCTAGGAAAGATCCAGAACCGGGACCAGGCCTGGCAGCTGGTAAAAAGTTTAATCCAGTATACATGAGGACCAGGGGTTGCCGGGAGTGAAATCCTCTGCTATAATGAAAACATAACAGGGAATACAGGCGGTGCAAGGGCGTACCGCAGGCAAGCAATGGCGCTTCCAGGGGGAGAATATCCCCAGGAGGTGCCTTTTTATTTCTCCCGGAAAGGAGGAGGCTTATGTATGGAGTGCGGGTAGTGCTGGCTGATGCCAGTGAAAAAAACAGAAAAGAGCTGGTGCGCATCCTGTCCCGGGCTGGTTACCAGGTGCTGGGGGAAGCAGGGGACAGCCAGACAGCCCTGCAATTAATCCGCCAGACCTTGCCTGACCTGGTTGTTGTTGATATCAATTTGCCCCCGGCCGGCGGGCTGGAGCTGGTGGAAAAACTGGATGGGGGTCGGCTGGCAGCAATGGTGCTGACGGGAGAATATATTCAAGCGCAGACCCTTGAAAAATTGAAAGGCTTATGGGTTTTTGGCCTTATACTTAAGCCGGCAGGGGAGAATCAGGTGCTGCCTGCTCTGGCTCTGGCGGTAGCCAATTATCAGCGGCAAGTGGAATTGGACCGGGAACTGGATAAACTGCAACGGCAACTGGAAACCAGAAAGGTGGTGGATCGGGCCAAAGGGTTATTGATGAAACATTTCGGCCTCAGTGAAGAGGAAGCATTCCGGCGCATTCAAAAACAGAGCATGGATAAAGGCAAGCCAATGAAGGCCATTGCCGAGGCCATTATTCTGGCCTTTGAGGTAGAAGGGCAATGAAGTCCTCACTTTCAAATAGCAGAAAGGGTGAGGAACAATGAATATTAACAGCGGGGATACAGCTTTCATGTTAGTGGCTACAGCCCTGGTGATGCTGATGACTCCAGGACTGGCTCTCTTCTACGGTGGCATGGCCCGCAAAAAACACGTGCTCAATACTATTATGATGAGCCTGGCGGCTCTCGGACTTATCTCTGTACAATGGGTTGTTTTCGGCTATACTCTCAGTTTCGGTCCTGACTGGCAGGGGATTATCGGAGGCCTGGAACACCTGGGTTTGCAGGGACTGGCTGATAAAACCCTACCGGTAGCTCCCAGTATACCTGCTTTTGTTTTTATGGCATTCCAGTTAATGTTTGCCATCATTACTCCGGCCTTGATTTCCGGAGCCATCGCTGAACGGATGCGTTTTGGCGCTTATCTGCTCTTTATCCTGTTATGGGCAACTCTGATTTATGACCCTCTGGCGCACTGGGTCTGGGGCGGTGGCTGGTTGGCCAAACTGGGAGCCCTGGATTTTGCCGGTGGCCTGGTGGTGCATATCAGCTCCGGGGTTTCCGGTCTGGTAGCGGCTCTGGTCTTAGGCAAACGCCGCGGTTATGGCCATGAACCCATGGCACCGCACCAGGTGCCGATGACGGTACTGGGAGCCGGGCTGCTCTGGTTTGGCTGGTTTGGTTTTAATGCCGGCAGTGCCCTGGGAGCTAATGCTACCGCGGCTCTGGCCCTGGTTACTACCAACACTGCCGCCGCTGCAGCGGCCCTGGCCTGGATGTTTCTGGAATGGCTGCATCACGGTAAACCCACGGCCTTAGGAGTAGCAAGCGGCGCTGTGGCGGGTCTCGTAGCCATTACTCCAGCAGCTGGTTTTGTTTCGGTACTGTCAGCCCTGGCTATTGGTGCCATCGGTGGAGCTGTCTGTTACTTCGGGGTAGCCATTTTGAAGAAAAAGCTGGGCTATGACGATGCCCTGGATGCTTTTGGTTGTCATGGCCTGGGTGGCACCTGGGGGGCTATAGCCACCGGTATTTTTGCCATGGATGGTGGGCTGATCAGCGGCAAGACTGATTTGTTACAGGCGGAAATTATCAGTGTGGCGGCGACCTACCTGTTTGCCGGTATCGGGACGTATCTGATTTTGAAAGCAATTAACCTGTTCCTGCCATTACGGGTAGAAGCCGAGGAGGAAGTAACGGGACTGGATCTGACCCAGCATGGCGAAGAGGCCTATCCCGATTTTACTCTGGGCGGCCCCCTGTCTTCTCAACTGGGTATGAAGTGAGGAGGAGAGAGAAATGAAAAAAATAGAAGCGATTATTCGACCAAGCAAGCTGGAAGAAGTAAAAGAGGCCCTCAACCGCTTCGGGATTCAGGGTCTGACAGTTTCCCAGGTTTTTGGTTGTGGTCTGCAAAAAGGCTATACCCAGGTCTACCGGGGGGCAGAGTACAATATCAATCTGTTGCCCAAGGTGAAGATAGAACTGGTAGTACCGGCGGAGAAAGTGGATGAACTGGTGAAGTTAATCGCAGATACGGCCCGGGAGGGCAGGATTGGCGATGGCAAGATTTTCATATTACCGGTGGAAGATGCTTTGCGCATCCGTACCGGCGAGCGTGGAAATGGAGCTATTTAATAAGGGAACTTATTTCCTGGCGATAAATTTCGGGCTTACCGTACTCATTATTTTCCTGGAGGCGGTAAGCCCTTATTTGTTTAAATTTTCGGCCTTCAGCAGGAAATTTTTTCTTTTCGGCGAAGGCTTTTATTGAGTTTATGGGTGGAGGGAGAAAAAATGAAAGTTTTTGTAACGGGTGCCAGTGGCTATGTCGGGACTGCTGTGGTAAAAAAATTGCTGGAGCGAGGGCATGAGGTTATAGTCCTGCAAAGGTCCAGAAAAACCGGGATAAATCATCCGCAACTATCTTTAATAGCTGGCGATATAACTGATAGAGCCTCTCTGCCTGGTGGCATGGCTGGTTGTGAGGCTGTAATTCACCTGGTAGGCATCATTCGGGAAATTCCCGGCAGGAATATTACTATGCAGAGAATTCATGTTGAAGGTACCCGCAATGTGGTAGCAGAGGCCAGAGAAGCCGGGGTCAAACGATTTTTACATATGAGCGCCCTGGGGTCCAGGCCAGGAGCAGTTTCCAGCTATCATCAGTCCAAATGGGCAGCGGAAGAGATAGTCAGGCAATCCGGGCTGGCCTATACTATCTTCCGGCCCTCTGTTATTTTCGGCCAGGGGGGACCAGGGCCCAATTTTGTGGCCCAGCTGGCTGACCTTGTGCGTAAGGCTCCCCTGGTTCCGGTCATCGGGGATGGCTCTTTTCAACTCCAACCTGTCTCCATTGCCAGTGTGGCCGAGGGATTTGCCCGCGGTCTGGAGACAACCCATACTTTGAATAAAGTTTATGAGGTAGGAGGACCGGAGCGCCTTTCTTATCTGAAGATTTTAGAGATGGTGGCAGAGGCCCTGGGAAAGAAGTTGCACAAAATTCATCTCCCGGTGGGTTTAATGAAATTTCTGGTCCCCCTTCTGCAAAATGTGCCGGGATTCCCGCTCACGCAAGATCAGTTACTGATGTTGCTGGAAGGGAATGTGTGCGAGGACTGGCAGACATATTATCGGGATTTTGGGATTGAACCAGAACGCTTTCAGGTTATTTTGTAGCTCCAGCGCTGAAAGTTATCCAGGCTTACCGACCAACCCCTTCAGGGGAGGCGGTAAGCTTTTTTATTGCCAGAGCTGGGAACCAATAGTAGGGGTATAGTACAATTGTGCTAAAATGGAGCTATTTTTCAGAAAATTTATTTTAATTACTTGCTAAAAATAATACAATGTTTAGTAAAGAAGTACTAATTTGCGAAAGCCAGGTGAAGGCTCCTTGAGAGGGGAAATAGAAAAGAATAACCAGGTTTATCTAATGATTGGACTACTGGTATTAGGGTTAGGGAGCTTACTTTTAGTCTATTTCTTCTCTGCCCAACCCCGGGTAGGGAGAAACAATGTGTCCGGTTTTTTATTGAGCGGTTTTTTTTCTGTCAGCTCGGGGGGATTGCACTATCCCAGCGGCATTGCCGTTGATGAAAATGGGCGAGTATACGTTACTGATTCAGCTCATCATCGTGTTGTGGTTTTTGATCAGAAAGGCAGGGAGTTGAGGAGTTTTGGCCAGTATGGTTCAGCATCAGGACAGCTGGATTATCCTGTTGGGATTGCAGTGCGACAAGGACGAATTTGGGTAGCGGAACTGGGAAATGCCCGTATTCAGGTTTTTGACCAAGCAGGAAATTCACAGGGTATAGCCAGGTTAAAAACTCCTCAACCCTTTGTTCCTACTGCCCTCTGTCTGGATAATCAGGGTAATTTATATGTGGTAAATAAAGCTAAACAGGAAATTGAATGTTTTGATGCTCAAGGAAGGCTGGCATGGGCTTTTGGTGGGGACCAGATGACCGGGGTTTTGAGCTTTCCCATGGGTTTAGCAGTTAAGGGTAATGGTCAGGTATTAATTGCTGATTCGGGAAATGGACGCTTATTGATATATAATCCTGCTACCGGACTGGTGCGGATAGTGGACGGCGGAGAACAACGCTGGTTCAGCAATCCGCGGGGTATAACCGTTGATGAACAGGGACGGGTTTATGTAGCAGAGGCGATGCAAAACACGGTTATTGTTTTAGATGAAAAGCTGCAACTGTCAGCGCGGTTGGAGGTACCGGAAGAATTAGGCGGATTATTAATGCCTGATGGCATTGCCTGGGCCAGGAACCGGTTATTGGTTATAGATAAAGGAAATAATCGCGTCGTGCAATTTATTCAGCAGGGGGGATAAGAAGGGGATGAGGCTTGGAATTCTGATAATGGCCTGCTTGCTCTTTACCACTCCGGCCTGGGCCTATATTTCTCCTCATGGGAAATATAGCACAGCCACGGAAATGTGCGGCAGGTGTCACAGTCTGCACCGCAGTCCGGGTCTGCGACTCCTACGGGCCAGCACGGTAGAGGATACCTGTTTGCTCTGCCATGATGGTACGCAGAGTAACTACAATGTCAGAAAAGGCACCTTTTTTAACGGGGTAATTGAGGTAGCCAGTCCTGCCGGGGGCTTTGATCCCGCATATGGCTACACTACTACCCATCTGGTTGGACAAACCAACTTTATTCCGGGCAATAACAGCAATCTTTTTCTGCTCAAATGCACCTCCTGCCATAATCCCCACGGTACCGATAATCACCGCAACTTGCAAACCAGAGTCAATGGGGTGACGGGAATCAGGGTGATCGCGCAGATTGCAGGCCCGGGAAGGGCGCTCCCTACAGCCTCTGGTCGGGAGGTTGTCAGCTATCAGTCAGGGATAGTGGATTTTTGTACTGCCTGTCACGTTGATTTTAAAGAATATATGAGCAGTGACAGTTTTGGTGGCATAGACCGCTGGCGTCACCGGGTAAATGTGCCTTTAACTGGCGGCTATAGCATCAGTTTTCCAGAACCCGGTCTCCTTACCACTTTACCCACCCAGGGAGTTCCAGCGGGAGTGCGGATTCAGACAGCATCCCTAACGGCAGGCGCATTAAACGGAACCTATAATTATCTGGTAACAGCCTTTAACGCTTTAGGCGAATCCACCCGGGGGAATATAGTCCAGGTGGAAACGGTCAATAATGGGGTGTATTTGGCCTGGGCACCCATTAGCAATGCAGTAGGCTACCGGGTTTACCGGGCTGCAGGCAGTGGGGTTCCCGAACAAATACCGCTTAGCCAGTTTGTTTATCTGGCAGAAGTAGGGGATGACCGGACAACCTTTACTGATGATGGCAGTCTAACACCGGAGCCCAGTCGCAATCCCCCTGTTACGGCCGAGGCCAGGGTGGTTTGTTTGACCTGTCATTTTGCTCATGGGGCCAGAACAGTGGATTCTTTCTCGGGCTATGGTTATCTGCGGCGTCTGAACAATATGGGCGTTTGTCAGAACTGTCACCAAAAATGAGAAAAGCTGGTGGGAGCATGAGAAACAAGGTATTTATTGGGCTGCTTGTGATTGCGATGGCAGCAATATTTTTCCTGAATTGGCCATTGAATGCGGATACAGTTATAACCAACGGTGCTTTTTCTTCCGGCCTTTCAGGCTGGTCTAGCGAGGTGGGGGATCCTGCACCTGATCCGGGTTTTTCTGTTGTCTGGGACGCAGATGGTTATTCTGGAACTATTAAGAATAACGGGCAGCAAATCCAGGCCCAGGGTGGTGCCTTAAAAGTTACTGCAGCCAGCAGTGAGGCACAGACCGGGAAAGGAGTTATCACCTATTACCAGGAATTTAATGTTCAGCAGCCCCGGGCTACCGGACGCCTCAGTTTTGCCTGGAAAAAATTTTATCAGGGCAATGTGATGCCCCTGGCCCACAATCTGGCGGTGCTGTTACGCTTGCCCGATGGTAAACAGACTCTGATCTGGACGGACCGCTTACGCCGTAATGATAACTCCTGGCATACGGTAGAAGAGCTGGACCTGGGCGGGTATTTAACTCAAGCCGGTAATTACCAGCTGCGATTTTACTTTTATCTGGAAAACGGTGAGGAAAAGGATGGCTTGCAGACGGCAGTCTGGCTGGATGAGGTCTATCTGGAAATAAAAACTCCGGATGTCACCCGGCCGACAACGGTAGCCACTCCCCAGGCCCGGGCGGTCAGTTCAAACCAGGTTGACTTGAGCTGGGGGCCAGCTACTGATGACCGCGGGGTGGCGGAATATCGCATCTATGTAAATGGGGATAAGGCACCTGTTGCTGTCATCCCGGAGACAGGTTCATCCGCCTATCATTATTCAGTAACAGGGTTACGGGCCCAGACTCTCTACAGTTTTACCATCAGAGCAGTGGATGGTTATGGCAATTATTCGACCAATGATATGGAAATGACGGCTGTAACTTTGCCTGATACCGGTGGTACGCCGGGGGTTGCGGCGGGAACCGGTATCCCGCCAGCGGAAAATGTCTTGCAAAACAGCAGTTTTATTAAAAACAGTTCCCCCTGGGTAGCGGTAAATGACAGCAGTTTCCGCCAGAGTTCCGGGTTTACAACCGCCTGGGATGGGGTGGGTTACAGTGGCAACATAATCAATGGCGGTAAAACAATCACTGCACTGGGGGGCAGCTTTCGCTATTTAGCCAACGGTAAAGAGCGGCAGGGGGCGCGCTATCTGGAACAATCTTTTCCAGTCACCTATCTCCCGGGTGGTGGTAGAACCTTCAGGTTATCCTTTGCCTGGAAGAAAAACTGGTTTAATGATAAGAATCTGCAGCCGCAATTCCAGGATGCCTATATTTTCCTGAAGCGACCGGATGGCTCCACGGTTACCCTCTGGTCCAATACCACTAAAGCCGATCAAGCCAGCTGGCAGCGGGTAGAGGATCTGGATATCAGCAGTGCTTTTAATAGCACCGGGACCTATACCATCCGGCTTTATGGGAAATTGAAAAACAATGATGCTGACCTGGGTACCTGGACCGCCATCCGCTTTGATGAGGTACGAATCTATATTCCTGATGTCACCGCGCCCCAGGCTCCAGGCCAGCTGAATTTACAGGTAATCAGTGACCGGCAAATCCAGCTGAACTGGGAGTATGCTACCGACAATATCGGGGTTACTGCTTATCGGGTATATCGCAAACCTGCAGGTTCTTTCTCCTACACCCTGGTGGGTACTACTGCTGCCAGTGAATTGAACTTTACTGATACTGATGTTAATGGTTTGCAGCCGGATACGGAATATAACTATTACATTACTGCAGTGGATGCAGCAGGCAATGAATCGGTTCCATCACCGACAGCAACCGGTAAAACCAAACCGACAGATACCATTCCGCCGACCCAGCCTCAGGGAGTAAGGGCAACGGCCTTGACTTCCAGTGAGGTGGAAATTCGCTGGGAGGAAGCTACGGATTCTGGTTTAGGACTGGCTTTTTATCGGATCGAGCGGGCCCCGGACCTGAATGGAGCTCCAGGCAGTTTTACTGTGGTAGGGGAGGTAGCTGCCGGCAATCTGCTGTTTAAAAATACCGCCGTACAGGCAAAGCGAACCTACTGGTACAGGGTCATCGCCATAGATCAGGCCAACCTGGCTTCTCAGCCCAGTGCGCCTGTAGCAGTCTTTGTTCCGCCCAGTCCCCATGGCTACTATGATGAGGAGGAATGGCGCTGCGGTATCTGTCACCGGGGACATCAGGGTTTGACGGCCCGTTTGCTGGCCAAACCTTCCCAGCCCCTGCTGTGCCTGACCTGCCACGATGGCTGGGGCAGCCGCTATCTGCTGAAACCAGATTTACTGGCCTGGGGGCAAAATAATGTCTTTCATCCCATCAGCGGCAGTGAGGCAGCTCTGGCGGGACGAACCCGGGCTCTACTGGCCTGTACTGACTGCCATAATCCCCACGGGGATAAAATTCCGGGGACCAGTGACCTGTACCCTCGCTGGCTGCGATCCAGTGATGGCAGCAACTACTATTACCAGGGCAACCAGTATTGTTTAGCCTGCCATGGCCCGGTAGACCGTAACTGGAGCGCAGATTACTGGGAAAATACCTTTGGTGATCATACCAATTCCCAGGCGGCTCATTATGACCTGAGCAAGAGCTTGCTGCAGCCGGCTTCCGGCACGCAGATAACCTGTGTGAAATGTCATGACAAGCATGCCAGTCCCAACCGGCGCCTGACCCTGGCCCGGGAGGAAGGTCTCTGTTTCAAGTGCCATAACAACCCGGCCGTTTCCGCTTCCGGCACGGCAGATATTCAGGAGCAGTTCAACCGCAAGGGCTCCCGGCATGATATTTTCACTGTTGACCAGCAGGCCAATGGAACTAAGGTAGAATGTGTCAATTGCCATGGGCCCCATACGGTTGCACCTAAACTATTTCCAGCTAACGCTACCGGGGCGGCGGTTTCCGATCCGGATAACACCAAACAGCCCTGGCTTGGCACGCTGGTGGATTTTTGCCTGAAATGCCATGATGGCAGTCCACCAACTACGGCCTTGAATTCGGCAACTATTCAGGTTCCCTATGATGTGCAAATGCCAGCCACCCCGATCACTACCAATGCCTCCGGCTGGGATAAGCGCTCCTTTAAGGGCTCAGGCCACTGGAACCGCGGGATCCAGAGTTGTCGCCAGTGCCACGAACAGCATGGTTCGGACTATGATCGTCTTTTGAAACTGCCGGAGGATAGTGACAGCCAGGATGGGATCTGTTTCCAGTGCCATAAGCCTGCGTCAGAAAATCCGGTTCTGGCTGGAGCTCCGGATGTTAAAACCCCCTTTAACAAGGCCTATCACCATAATACTCTGGTGGACAATGGTAAACATAAGGATACGGAAAACTACAACAACCTGGCCCTGGAGAACCGGCATGCTGAGTGCTATGATTGCCATGATCCCCATTCGGCCAGCAATACAGCTCCGGTACCGCAAAATGATCCCACAAACCCAACGGAACCGCCCAAACCATCGGGGGCACTGGCCAATGTCAAGGGTGTCGGCTTCACCGGTGCCCGTCCGGCCTGGACCAGTTTGCCGGCTAGCAGCAGTTTGTATCAGCCCAAAACGGTGGTGTACCAGTTTGAGCTCTGTTACAAATGCCACAGCAGCTATTCTTTTGACCAGAGTCCGGCGGAAACTATGACCGATGTAGCCAGAGAATTCAACCCGGCCAATGCAGCCTACCATCCGGTAGAAGCTCAAGGTAAGACCAGGAATGGCCGCTATGTTGGCACTGACCGCTTTGGCGTAGCCTGGGGTCCTAACCGCTTGATGTTTTGCACTGATTGCCACGGCAGTGAAACTGCTACTGAGCCGGTAGGACCCCATGGTTCCAGTTATTACCGGATACTAAAAGGGAGCTGGGACGCAAATACTGGTGCTGGTTCTACTGATGCCCTCTGTTTCCGGTGCCATGATATTAATAACTATATTGATGTAAATAACAAGGAGACTGGAAATTCTTCTAACGGTTACGGGGGCACCTATACCGGGTTTCGGAAAGAAAGTACAAATTTGCATGTCTGGCATGTGCAAGAAAAAAAAGCCACGTGCCAGAATTGCCATGCCGCCATACCCCATGGTTATAAGCGCAAGCATTTGATTGTTTATCAGGGGGAAATCCCTTATGCCAGTTCAGCAGCTAAACTTACCAGGTATGTTGCCAGTGATAACGGTTATAGTAAAGACAATTGCAGCAATACTTGCGGGCATTAATTGGAAGGTTCGGCAGGGACATACTCTGTTGAACCTCATTAGATAGTCAATCTAAGATTATCTACAGTATCCCATAACTTTAAAAAGCAAAGAGGGGGCCAGTAACCCCCCTCTTTGCTTTTACCCCATTTCCAGCGGATGCTGGTCATAGTTACCCCGCAGGCGCAATCCCACTCGCTTTACTTCCTCCAGAAACAGCATTGTCAACAGTTTACCCAGGGACCACAATCCGGCAAAACGGCGGCGCAGAGGCCATTTCAGCTCATCCTTACCACAGATGGTATGGCGATTCAGCTCTGCTACTCTGGCTTTCAACTTTTGCAGACTAAGCTGGCGAACCTCTTCATCGGGAATGAGCAGGATACGGTCAATTTCGGCGATAATCTGACGGGCCTGGGTAATACGATAGCGAATATCCTCATATACTTCTTCCGGAATCAGGTTATATTCCCGTTTCAGCTCATTCAACCGGTAGGCGGCCTCATAGGTAGCATCCACAATCTCGTCCCGGCTCATAGTAGTGGTTTCATAACTGAGAATATGCTTCCAGCTGGGCCGGGTTAAAGCCTGACGGTGATCCTCCAGGGTCTGGCAGTGCTTGATATACCCGTACTTTTCCGGGTTTTCAAAAGCCGGGCTGCCTGGATCGAGAAAGGGAGCCAGAGGTGCAATAAACAAGGAGAGCCGTTTATCCCCATTGAACTTCTCCAGTAGCTGCCGGCAATAGTCGATACTGGCCAGAGCGCTCTGGTAAGTCTGGCCGGGGATACCGGTCATAAAGAAGAGATCGATTTTGCGGCAGTTATATTTTAGAGCTGCCGCAATAGTAGCTTCTACTGCAGCGTTACTGCACTTGAACTTGCCGTTCAGGCGCCGCAGATGTTCCTCATGAGTCTCGATAGTCAGCTCCAGGCTGAACCTGGGCACACTTTCACTAATCAGGCGAAAATATTCTTCATCCGCCGGGAAGAACAGTTCAATAATCAGCTCATTGGGGATCCTTTCTTTTTTCAACAAACCGAAAAATTCCCGGGCATAATCCATTCCGGCCTGGCGGATGTCGTGCAGGATAAAAATCGGTGCTTTGCCAAAAGACTTAATAAAGCGGATATCTTCCACCAGGGCCTTTGGTGAGCGGTAAGCCGGTTGCTGACGGCCGCAGATTCTGGCATAGGCGGAGCGGGAACCCCCGCAGATGGAACAGTTCTGGGTACAGCCCCGGGCGGTAAGCAGGGCGGTAATGGGATAGCTCAGCCAGTCCAGGTAGGGCATGGTGTTATGTAAACTACCGTATTTAAAGACTGAGCCCATCACATAGCGATAACTGGGAATGGTAGTGTAATCCAGGTTATCGGGAATCCAGGTCAGGGGGTTGACCACCGGCTGCCCGTCGGGTTTTTTCCAGGTCAGGTTGGGGATAGAGCTGAAATCCGCCTGGCCCTGGCGCAGGCTGCTGACCAGTTGCCGCATCGGCTCTTCGGTGGAATCACCCCGCAGGACAAAATCCACATAAGGATAGCTGATCAATTCCTCATGATAGTAAGAAGAGGAAAGGCCGCCAAAAGCCACGGGGATTTCCGGGTGGTATTTTTTGCAGAGTTTGGCCACCTCCAGGCTACCGTGGGCATGGGGTAACCAGTGCAGGTCAATGGCGAACAACCTGGGCTTGAGGCGAGCGATCAGCTTTTCCGGGTCAAAATCCGGGTCCCGCAGCATCAGGTAGGCCAGGTTGACAATGCGCACATTGTAGCCATTTTTCTCCAGGGTTTCAGCCAGGCTGGTAATGCCCATGGGATACATTTCGAAGGCCGGCGAGGAGGGTACCACATCACTGATGGGCCCGAAGAAAATGGTATCCCGCCGGAAATCATAGACGCTCGGGGCGTGCAAAAAGACCACATCAGTGGAGAAGAGTCTTTTCATCGGTCAGGCCTCCTTTGTTAAATGCGATTACATTCACAATTATATTGGACATGATTGGCAAAATTCCTGCTCATTGGTGAGTAAAAGTTGTAACTTTCACAAATTTATCTGAAAAAATATGCCTCTGCTATACCATATGCAGAGGCCGGGGGTAGTAACACTATTTTCCCTTATTTTGCGGATGGCAACCCGAGCAGCGGTTACTGGCCATAGCGCCGTTATGACAGCCTTTGCATTCTGCCATCTGCACCCGGGAGGGCAGATGCCGGGCCAGGGGTAAGAGCTTAGCTTCCGTATATTCTCCCGGGAAGCTGAGCTGCTTTAGGAGCGGGTTTTTGCTGATGCCGCGGTGAACGATTTTGGCGTGGCAGTCGATACAATCCACCTGTTTGCTGCTGTGCAGGGCATGGGGAACATTCAGGTTGGCGGGCATAGTCAGCTGGCGGCGGTCGCTGTGACACTGACGACAGGTCTGATCTGGTATGAAGTTACCCTGGATCGGAGTCTGGAAGAAACCGCGCCAGTGACGATAGGCAAAGGTAGTAAGAGTGATATCCTGATGGCAATTGAGACAACCGATATTCTGGTGAGAGGAGAGGCGCCAGGTGATCACATTGGGGCTCATTTCGTGGCAGTTATCACAGAGGACAGCTTCCCGGCGGTTCTGGCTGAAATCGATACTGCCCTGGCTGAAAAGGACGGCGGCAGTCAGGGCCACCAGCAGGGCCAGAAGGAGGATGAAGAGTAGCCGTTTCATGTTCATCAGCTCCCCTCCTTCAACTTAATCCCAGCGGGATGTATTCATAGAGAAACCACAACAAGATGAATAAATATAGAATCATTTCCAGAACAATCAGGGAGCGATTGCGGCTGTATTTAAACACTGCCATGGTGGTTCACCTCCTGTTTGGGGAGAAGGGGAATGCCGTTTTGGGCTTGTTGCTGGCGAATACGCATCAGCTCCAGGGGATGTTCATGTTCCATTACTTCTTCATCCATCAGGCCGCTGAACCAGAGGGTATTGCCGGGGAAAAAGTCGGGGTTGAAATGGACATTGTAAAAATGCCAGGTAAAGATAACCAGTACTGCTAAGACGGCTTCATCACTGTGGCCTACCCGCCAGCAATCGATGAGCCAGCGGGGCAGGAAAGAGGCACCCCATTCGGGAAACCACATGACAAATCCGGAACCGCCGATGATAAACATCCCCCAGAAAACTGCCCAGTAGTCGAATTTTTCTTTGTAAGAATAGCGGTCAAACCTGGCCGGTTGCTCAGAAAGACCTAACTGATATTTCAGGTGGTCAGCCAGGTCGGTAAAATCCTTGAGAGTTGGCATTACAGCCCAGCCCAGCTCCCCTTTCCAGGCTTTGACGGCCATCCAGACCAGGTGGTAGATACAGGCCAGGGTCAGGATCAGTCCACCGAAGAGATGCCACTTGAACATGGTCTCAAAGCCACCGAAGAAATCGACTATGCTACGGGCCCAGGGGGCGTGGTTGAATTTGATCGAAAGGCCGGTAATGGCGCAGAGAGTAAAGCTGCTGAAGACACCGATATGTTGCAGACGCTGGTGTATATCCCAGCGCTGGTAGGCGGATTTAGTGGCTGCCATAGGAGCCACCTCCTTTGGCCGTTTTCCATTTGCGATAGAGTTCCAGTTCCATGTGGATGGTTAGCAGCACCATCACACCAATGGTCAGCCAGACGAAAAATTTGAGGGTATAGTACATGGGGGAACCGGGCCCTTCCTTTTCCAGCAGAAAATGTTCAGTGCCTTTGGCGAAATTGGGTTCGGCCCGGAAATGGCATTTGGCACAGGTTTGTGGTACATTCACCTTGTTTACCGGTGAAGCCGGGTCTTTGGGACCAAGGATGTTGTGACTGCCATGGCAGCCACTGCAGGTAGCGGCTCTGGTATCTCCTAAATCCACAGCTTTGCCATGAAAGCTCTCGGTATAGCTTTCCTTGATCCTGCCGCTATGGCAACCGGAAGCAGTGCAGGAAGCAGTCTGATTGCGACCAGAGGTATGAGCCAGGGGGTCTTCTTTCTTGCGGATATCGTGTTTGCCGTGGCAATCCTGACAGAGGGCGGTGGGCTTACCCTGCCGGCGGGCCAGCCCATGGGCACTTTGGTCATAGACTCTGGTAATATAATCATGGCAACGCCGGCAATTGCTTTCTACCAGCCGCCTCAGTTCAGCACCGGTTTTGGCACCAACGTGGGGGTAGTCGGTGATATCGGTGTGGCAGGTGGTGCAGCGATTGGTGCCGTGAATAGAGGAGAAGTATTTGCTCTCATCTACATAGAGACTGATTTTTTGGCCATTGCTTCGTGTATGCAAGCCCTGGGCCCCATGACAGCGCAGACAGCCTTCATTGAACTTGCGGGCGGCAGCCAGGTCGGTATCAGCCAGGGCCCAGCCGGGCCAGGTCAAAAGCAGCAAGAGAAGAAAGAGAAGGAACTTTTTCACGGGCATCACCCCTTTCCGGATGAGGAGGATTTAGACGCCGGGCCAGACGATGAAGATGCTTAAAGCGAAGGTCAGAAAGGAGATGAGGGCACCCAGCAGCAAGAAGGTCAGGCCTTTACTGACGGGATGCTTCAGCTTGAGTCCATAAAAGGCCACCCAGGCGCCCAGGGAAAAACCAAAAGCCAGAATCAGGACCAGGCCAAGGATAAACAGAACTTTCATAGAGCATACCTCCTTTGCAACCTCACGGGTCATTGGAACCGATAACCTGCCAGGGACTGCCGCCAGTAGAAAGAATCAAATAGCGTTTGCAGTGGCGGCACTTGATGTAGAGTTTGTATCTCTTTTTCTGGGCCACGATTTTACCACATTTGCAGTAGACATTTTCCAGTTGCTCCTGTTGCCTTTCCCGTTCCATGTTCCCCCTCCCTTGTTGTTTGATCAAAACCAAAGGCCGGCCCTGTACGGTAAAGTTCCGTACAGGCCGGCCTCCGGACTCCAGGGTCTCCGGGCTCTGGCTGAAAGCCTTTGTCCTCCGGTGAGCACTAAAAAATGCTCGCATTTTCTTTTAGTCCACCGTAAAGAAAATGCCAGCATTAGTAGTCTAATGCTGGCCTCTGGACTTAACGTCTCTGGACTCTCTTCAATATTCTTTTTTAAATTCGCGCCAGAAGATACGCGGCTTGGTCTGACTGGCCTGATTAAATCTGATGATTAAAAACCGCTTGCAATGACGGCATTTAATGATGATCATATTATCCTGGTACTGACAGATGAGCTTGCCGCAGGAGCAGCGGATATCTTCCATTTAGCTCACCTTCTTCACTATTAATTTATGCACGATTCCCCCCGATAGTACTTTTTGGGCTAAATTTTCTCTGTGCGTACTTGCGACCACTTTCACCAACCTCATCTTCCCTCCCCCTTTTTCACCTCCTGGTAAATAATATGCGCAAGTGGTATAATAGTTGCAAATTTTTTATTGTATCCCAAAAAAGACGGGTATATAATAAAAAAGAGTAAGAAAATTCACAAAAAGGTGGTCAGGGGATGAAAAAGGAACTACGCCGGCAGGTCCTGGCTGCCCGCCAGAACCTCACGCCGGAGGAGGTAGGGGAGAAAAGCCGGCAGATTATCGCTGCCCTGCTGGACTTGCCGGAAATCAAGGCTGCTGAGACGGTAATGGCCTATATGGATTTCCGCCAGGAAGTGGAGACCGGGCCCTTGTTGCAGGAGTTGCTGCGGCTGGGAAAACGAGTAGTGTTGCCGGTGACGGATGTCGAGAATAAAGTCCTTTTGTTGTATCAAATCCAGGATCTGGAGCGGGATATTGAGCCAGGGGTTTGGGGGATCCGGCAGCCGAAGACCATTTTACCCCGTCTGGTACCGACTGAATTGGATGTGGTAATTGTCCCGGGAGTTGCCTTTGATTATCGGGGCTACCGGCTGGGTTATGGTGGCGGTTTTTATGACCGGTTTTTGCCTCAAACCAGGCCGGATTGCCGCTGGCTGGCTCCCATCTTTGAGTTACAACTGGTGCCTGATGTCCATCCCGAAGCCCATGATTGCCGGATGCACCGGCTGGTGACTGAGGAGAGGACTTTAAATTTCATCTGAAACCATGGAGGAGGGGGAAATAAGGGATGACGTGTTGTCAATGCGGGCAAACGCCCAGGGATCCCAAACAGGAACAGTTAGAACAGGTACTGGCCCATTATGCTGGCCAGAAGGGGGCACTGATTCCGGTGCTGCAGGAAGCCCAGGAAATCTATGGCTACCTGCCGCCGGAAGTATTGCGGCGCATTTCGGAAGCGCTGAATATTCCCTTTGCCAAAGTTTATGGTGTGGTCACATTCTATGCCCAGTTTCATCTGAAGCCCCGGGGCCGCAATATTATTCGGGTCTGTCTGGGGACGGCCTGTCACGTGCGGGGTGGGGCCAAGATTTTTGAAACCATCCAGAATGAACTCAATATTAAGGACGGGGAGACCACCGAAGATTTGCGCTTTACTTTAGAATCAGTAGCCTGTATCGGAGCCTGTGGGCTGGCACCGGTGATCATGGTCAACGATGATACCCATGGTCGCCTGACACCTGACAAGGTCAAGGAAATCCTGGCCCAGTATGAATAAGAGGGGGGAAATGAGGGTGGCACAGTTGCAAAAAGTAGAGAGAATTTTAATCTGTGGCGGTACCGGCTGTATGTCTTCCGGTTCGGTCAAGGTTATGGATGCCCTGAAGGCAGAACTGGCAGCCCGGCAACTGGGACAAATTGAAGTGGTTATGACCGGTTGTCATGGTTTTTGTGAGCAGGGGCCGCTGGTGATCATGGAACCCCAGGGGGTATTTTACCGCCGGGTACAGGTGGAGGATATTTCTGAATTAGTGCAATCTCACATCATTGAAGGAAATATCCTGGAACGCCTGCTTTATCAGGATCCTGGCAATCAGCAAAGAGCGATTACCTATCGGGATGTGCCCTTTTATGCCAAACAGCAGCGGGAAGTTCTACATAATTGCGGCCATATCGATCCGGAAAACATTCAGGAATATATTGCTGCCGGTGGCTACCAGGCTCTGGAAAAAGTATTGCGGGAATATACACCCCAGCAGGTAATCGAGGATGTGAAAAAATCTGGCCTGCGGGGCCGGGGGGGTGGCGGCTTCCCCACCGGTTTGAAATGGGAATTTACCAGCAAAGCGCCCGGTGAGAAAAAATATGTTGTCTGTAATGCCGATGAAGGGGACCCGGGGGCATTCATGGACCGTTCCGTTCTGGAAGGGGATCCCCATGCTGTTCTGGAAGGGATGTTGATTTGCGGCTATGCCATTGGGGCCGATGAAGGCTATATCTATGTGCGGGCCGAATACCCGCTGGCTATCAAGCGGTTGAAAGTAGCCATCGCCCAGGCGGAAGCGGCCGGTTATCTGGGTGACAATATCCTGGGCAGCAATTTTAGTTTCCGCATTAAAATCAAGGCTGGTGCCGGTGCTTTTGTCTGTGGTGAGGAAACGGCCCTGCTCAACTCTATTGAAGGGGAACGGGGTATGCCCCGGCCCAGACCGCCATTCCCGGCTGTCAAAGGGCTATGGGGTAAGCCGACTAATATTAACAACGTGGAGACTTTTGCCAATGTGCCTCTCATCTTCCGCAAAGGGGCAGACTGGTATGCTGCTATCGGGACGGAGAAAAGTAAGGGTACCAAAGTCTTCGCTATGACCGGTAAAGTCAACAATACCGGTCTGGTGGAAGTGCCCATGGGTATTACCATGCGGCAGATCATCTTTGATATCGGCGGTGGTATCCGGGATGGCAAGAAATTCAAGGCCGTTCAGATCGGCGGTCCTTCCGGTGGCTGTCTGCCTGAATCTCTGCTGGACTTGCCTATTGATTATGATTCCCTGATCGCCGCCGGGGCGATGATGGGTTCCGGCGGTCTGGTAATAATGGATGAAACTACCTGTATGGTGGACCTGGCTCGCTTCTTCCTCAATTTCACCCAGAAGGAGTCCTGCGGCAAGTGTACCCCCTGCCGGGAAGGGACCAAGCGCATGCTGGAGATTCTGCAGCGGATTTGTGCCGGGGAAGGCCGGGAAGGGGATATCGAAACTCTGGAACGGCTGGCCAGGGTGATTAAGTCCACTTCCCTTTGCGGCCTGGGACAGACGGCCCCCAACCCGGTACTGTCCACTCTGCGCTATTTCAGGGATGAATACGAAGCCCATATCCGGGAAAAACGCTGCCCGGCCGGAGTCTGCAGCAATCTGCTCACCTACTATATCGATGCCGAAAAATGTATAGGTTGCGGGTTGTGTAAAAAGAACTGTCCGGTGGGGGCTATCAGCGGCAATACCAAGGAAGCCCATGTTATCGATCCCGCCAAGTGTATCAAGTGCGGTGTCTGCATGAGCAAATGTAAATTCGGCGCTGTCGGGCGCAAGTAGGAGGTGGGCCGTCGGTGAATAAAGTGACTTTGACTATCAATGGTCAAAAAGTGACGGTTCCCGCCGAATATACGGTTCTGGAGGCAGCCCGGGAGCTGGGCATCAACATTCCCACCCTCTGTTACGATCCCCGCCTCTCCAAACCCGGGGCCTGCCGGCTCTGTGTGGTGGAGGTGAAAGGGGCCCGCAATCTACCGGCTTCCTGTGTCACGCCGGTGGCAGAGGGAATGGAAGTGGAAACCCATTCCCCGGCGGTAATGGAGGCCCGGAAAACCATCCTGGAGTTATTGCTGGCCAACCACCCCAATGATTGCCTCACCTGTGAGGCCAGCGGAGCATGTTTGCTCCAGCAGTATGCCTATGAATACGGAGTACGGGACCCAGGTTTTGGCGGCGAACGCCATGCCTATCCCCTGGATGATAGCAACCCTTACATCCAGCGGGATTTGAATAAATGCATTCTCTGTGGCAAATGTGTCCGCATCTGTGCCGAGATCCGCGGTCAGCATGCAATTCACTTTGCCTACCGGGGCTTTAGTACCAAAATCGCCCCGGCCCTGGATACTGATCTGGCTTTCTCCAACTGCATCTACTGCAATAACTGCGTTTCCGTCTGTCCGGTAGGGGCCCTGGTGGATAAGCGCACTGCTGGTCTGGGCCGTACCTGGGAACTGGAGCGGGAGGAAAAAACCTGTACTTTCTGTGAAGCGGGTTGTCAGTTCTTCCTGCTCAAAAAGCAGGGGCAGGTGGTTGGTGTTGCTGCCGGGCAGGCAGCACCGGGACGCCCCCTGTGCCTGAAAGGGCGCCTGGGCATGGATTTGCGCTACAATCCCAAGGCGCAGCCGCCTTACTTGCGCAATGAAGATGGCAGTTTCCGCCTGGCACCCTGGGCAGAGGCTCTGGGCCTGACCGAAATCCTGGCTAACCTCCAGAAAGAGGGGGGAGAGAGATGAGCACTGTTACTTTGACTATAGACGGCCGGCAGGTGACTGTACCCAAAGGCACTACCGTGCTGGAAGCAGCCCAGGCTGCCGGTCTAGACATTCCTACCTTTTGCCATGATCCGGAATTAACCCGGCCCGGCGCTTGCCGCATATGTGTGGTGGAAATCGAGGGTATGCGCAATCTGCCTGCCTCCTGTGTTACTGAAGCGACTGATGGGATGGTGGTCCATACCGAAAGCCAGCAGGTGCGGGAAGCCCGGCAAACCATCCTGGAATTGCTGCTGGCCAACCACCCGGAAGATTGCATGACCTGTCATAAAACCGGCAACTGCAAGCTGGCGGAATATGCTTACCGCTATGGTGTACGCCAGCCCTCCTTCCAGGGGGAAAGGCATGATTTTCCCATTGATGAGAGCAGCCCCGTTATCCTGCGGGATAATAACAAATGCATCCTCTGCGGCAAATGTGTGCGGGTTTGTGCAGAAATCCAGGGGCGGAGTGTCCTGGATTTCGCCTACCGGGGTTTCAATACCAAAATCACCCCGGCTCTGGATACCGGCATGGGCGAGTCCGTCTGTATCGGCTGCGGCAGCTGTGTCGCTGTCTGTCCGGTAGGGGCGCTGGTGGAAAAGCAGATGGTAGGCCAGGGCCGGCCCTGGGAGATGAAAAAGGTTCGCACCATCTGCCCCTATTGTGGCACCGGCTGTACCATTCAGCTGAATGTCAGGGATGGCAAGGTAGTTGGGGTTACTACAGATGAAAGCGGGGAAGTCAATGGCAAACACCTCTGCATCAAAGGCCGCTTTGGCTATGATTTCATCCATAGCCCGGAGCGTTTGACCACTCCTCTGATTCGCAAAAACGGTGAACTGGTACCGGCCAGCTGGGATGAGGCTCTGGACCTGGTCACCAGTAAACTGAAGGAAATCAAGGAGCGGGACGGCGGGCAAGCATTGGCTTTTCTGGCTTCGGCTCGCTGCACCAATGAGGAAAATTATCTTCTCAACAAACTGGCCCGGGCTGCCTTTGGCACCAATAATATCGATCATTGCGCCCGCCTTTGACACTCCTCTACTGTCGCCGGTCTGGCGATGGCATTTGGCAGCGGGGCAATGACCAACTCCATTGGTGAAATCAAGGACTGTGAAGTTTTACTGGTAATCGGTTCTAATACCACTGAAGCCCATCCCATCATCGGGGTGGAAATGCAAAAAGCAGTCCGCCGGGGAGCCACTCTCTTTGTGGTCGACCCGCGGCGCACGGAAATTGCTGCTCTGGCTAAAGAGCATCTGCAAATTAAACCAGGGGCCAATATCCCGCTTCTCAACGCCCTGGCCTACACTATCATTGAGGAAGGCCTCTGGAATAAGGAATTTGTTAAGGAGCGGACAGAAGGCTTTGAGGAATGGGCAGCCAGCCTAACCAACTTCAAACCGGAACTGGTGGAAAACTATGTCGGGGTGCCGGCAGAGACCATTAGGCAGGTGGCGCGGGCCTATGCCCGGGCGGAAAAAGCCGCTATTTTCTATACTATGGGCGTGACCCAGCATACTTCTGGAACTGCCAATGTCCTGGCGATTGCTAACCTGGCTCTGCTCTGTGGCCATCTGGGCAAACCCAGCTCCGGGGTCAATCCCTTACGAGGTCAGAACAACGTCCAGGGAGCCTGCGATATGGGCGGCTTACCCAATGTCCTGCCCGGCTACCAGAGTGTAACAGATGAACAGGTCCGCCTCAAATTCCAGCAAGCCTGGGAAGTGGATTATCTGCCTGCCACCCCTGGTTTGACGGTGGGAGAAATGCTGGAAGCTGCTCATGCCGGGTCCATCAAAGGCATGTTCATTCTGGGTGAGAACCCCATGTTAAGCGACCCGGATATCAAGCATGTGGAAGAAGCTCTCAAGCACCTGGAATTCCTGGTGGTCCAGGATATCTTCCTGACGGAAACAGCCCGTCTGGCCCATGTAGTGCTGCCGGGCGCCAGCTTTGCTGAAAAGGATGGCACCTTTACCAATAGCGAGCGGCGGGTGCAGCGGGTGCGGAAAGCCATTGAGCCCATTGGAGGGGCCCGGGCTGACTGGCAGGTGCTGGCGGAAATCGGCCGTCGCCTGGGGCTGAAAATGGACTACAGCCATCCGGCAGAGGTCATGGCTGAAATCGCCAGGGTTACACCTTCTTATGGTGGCATCAGCTACGAGCGGCTGGAACAGGGTGGCTTGCAGTGGCCCTGCCCCAGCCCTGACCACCCCGGTACGCCGATTCTGCATGTGGGCAAATTCAGCCGGGGGCTGGGCAAGTTCCATGCCGTGGATTTTACACCACCGGCAGAGCTGCCTGATGAGGAATATCCCCTGGTACTCAATACCGGGCGGCGCCGTACCCACTACCATACTGGTACCATGACCAGGCGTTCCCGGGGCCTGGCGGAATTTATGCCTGCTGATTATCTGGAGATTCATCCTCAGGATGCTTGCCGTCTGGGCATTGTTGATGGGGACCTGGTGAAGGTGGTGTCGCGCCGGGGTGAAATCACCATCAAGGCCAAAGTGACGGAGATGATACGGCCTGGCACAGTCTTTACTTCTTTCCATTTTGCCGAAAGTGCAGCTAACCTGCTGACCAATACCGCTCGTGATCCCATTGCCAAAATTCCGGAATTGAAAGTAGCGGCGGTTCGCGTGGAGAAAATAGGGTAAAGGTAAGCCCCTCTGCCTGGAGCAGAGGGGCTTGCTTACTACTTGGCAGCCATTGTACCTTTGTTTTGACCCTGTTGCCGCTGTTTATAGGTGAGCCAGAAATCGGCATTCTTGATGCCCAGTTTGACCGGATCGAAAACCGGATCCAGGCCCAGAGCTTTTTGCTCTTCATAATCCTTCAATGCCAGCAGTGCCGGTTTTTGCAGGATCAGGATGGCGATGACATTCAACCAGGCCATGATACCTACGCCCAGATCACCCAGGCCCCAGGCTACGGTAGCGGTCTTGACCGCACCGTAATAAGTGGAGCCCAGCAGGGCGAAACGCAGCAAGTTTATAGCGATTTTGCTATTGTTTTTAAACAGATAGGCGATATTGGTCTCAGCGATATAGTAGTACGCCATCAAGGTGGTGAAAGCAAAGAAGAACAGGGCAACTGCTACGAAACCTGCACCAATGGAGGGGAAGAGGGTTTCCACAGCTTTCTGGGTATAAGCAGGACCGATATCCACTCCGGGCAGATTTTCGACAATAAAGCCGCCGGCAGGGTTGATGACATTGTATTTACCGGTAATCAAGATCATAAAAGCAGTAGCAGAACAGACCAGTAAAGTATCCACATATACGGAGAAGGCCTGAACAAAGCCCTGTTTGGCCGGGTGGGAAACTTCAGCAGCAGCGGCTGCCTGGGGACCAGTACCCTGACCGGCTTCGTTGGAGTAGATACCCCGTTTTACCCCCCAGGAAACAGCCAAACCCAGGATACCGCCAAACATGGGATCCAGTCCGAAGGCATTTTTGAAAATCAGCGCAAAAACATGGGGAACTTCAGTGATATTAACAACCATAAATATGAGTGCCATTAATATATATCCGATTGCCATAAAAGGAACAATCAATTCAGCGGCACGGCTGATACGTTTGACTCCACCGAAGATAATCAGGCCCAGCAATGCCACTACACCAGCACCGGTAATGGCCGGGCTGACGCCAAAAGCGTTCTGGATACTGGCAGCAATACTGTTGGACTGGACACCGGGCAACAGGAAGCCCATAGCCAGCACGGTAGCTACCGCAAAGGTGACAGCATACCATTTCATACCCAGTCCTTTTTCGATGTAGTAGGCAGGACCGCCCCGGTATTGGCCATCTTTCTCTACTTTATAAATCTGGGCCAGAGCTGATTCCACGAAAGCCGAGCCGGCACCCAGGAAGGCGATGGCCCACATCCAGAAAACTGCACCAGGCCCACCATAAGCGATGGCGGTAGCAACCCCGGCGATATTGCCGGTACCAACCCGGCCAGAAACGGAGAGAGCAAAGGCCTGGAAAGAAGATACCCCTTGTTCGGAGCTGCCACCACCAAGGAGCAATTTCACCATGTCCTTGATGTGACGGACCTGGAAGAAGCGCATGCGCAGGGAGAAATAGATGCCTGCTCCCAGGCAGAGGTAGATGAGGGCTTTGCTCCAGACATAGCTGTTGAGCAAGTCGACTAGTTGTGCCATAAAAAGCCTCCTTTTTTGATATGTATTGTGCAACAACCATGGACATAGTAACATAATTTTCGGAAAAATTCAATAACTTGTTTCCGGGAATACACCATACACGGACAATTATTAAGATAAAAAATAAAAAGGCCTTTAATGGCCTTTTAAAAATTTTCCAGTTCCTTCAACCATAAGTTAACCTGGGCGTCACTGGGCATACGCCAGTCGGCCCGGGGGGAGAGAGAGACCGAACCCACCTTGGGTCCATCAGGCAAACAAGAGCGCTTAAATTGCTGACTGAAAAAACGGCGATAAAAGACTTTTAGCCACTTGCGGATTTCATCTCCAGCATACCTACCAGTAAAAGCCTGATCAGCCAGGAAAGCGATTTTCCGTGGCGGCAGATTAAAACGAACTAGATAGTAAAGGAAAAAATCATGGAGTTCATAGGGTCCGACGATGTCTTCTGTTTTTTGCTGGATATTGCCACTGGCATCAGGAGGCAGTAGCTCCGGACTGATGGGAGTGGCCAGAATGCGATGTAAACAGGCGGCGGTGGCGGGGTCGGCAGCATGTTCGGCCACCCATTCCACCAGGTATTTGACCAGGGTCTTGGGCACCCCGGCATTGACAGCATAATGACTCATATGGTCCCCGTTATAGGTAGCCCAGCCCAGAGCCAGTTCTGACAAATCCCCTGTCCCGACTACCAGCCCTCCGTGCTGATTAGCTAAATCCATCAGGATCTGAGTGCGTTCGCGCGCCTGAACATTTTCATAGGTAATATCATGCCGGGCTGGATCGTGCCCGATATCCTGAAAGTGCTGCAAACAAGCGGGTTTAATATCGATTTCCTTACAGGTTACCGCCAGAGCCTGCATTAACTGCAGGGCATTGGTATAGGTTGTATCAGTTGTACCAAAACCGGGCATAGTGACCGCCAGGACTTGTTCGCGGGGATAACCCAGCAAATCAAAGGCCTGGCAGGTAACCAGCAGAGCCAGGGTGGAATCAAGGCCACCGGAGATACCAAGGACAGCGGTTTTGGCGCCGGTATGCTCCAGGCGCCTGGCCAAACCAGCCACTTGAATTTGGAAAATTTCCTGACAGCGCCGGTCCCTGGCGCCGCTATCCTGGGGAATGAAGGGATGAGGAGAGATATGGCGCCGTAAGGGTTGACTGGTATAATCATAATCCCGGTAATACTGAATTTCCACCTGGCGGGCTGGTACCGGCGGAGTCACCAGTTGACAGCTGTCAGCAAAGGTTTTATTGGCTAAGCGCTCTAAATTCAGGCGTTCCACATCAATTTCTGACCAGAGTAACAGGTTATCCCGCTGGAAACGGGGAGCAGAGGCTAAAATCACCCCATTTTCAGCCAGCAGGCAATCACCGCCGAAAACGGTATCGGTGGTGGACTCGTGCACGCCGGCAGAAACGTAGAGATAACCGGCCAGGCAGCGGGCACTTTGCTGCTGGATGAGCTCCCGGCGATAATCGGCTTTGGCTACCAGTTCATTGCTGGCTGAGAGATTGATGAGTAAATTGGCCCCCTGAACGGCCAGAAATGAACTGGGCGGGATAACGGCCCAGAGGTCTTCGCAAATTTCCACACCCAGAGTATAGCCTAACTGGGGAGAGTGAAATAAAAGCTGTCCAAAAGGAACAGGGTATCCTGGCGTTAGTTCTACATTGGACAGTTCCCTAATCAACTCCTGACCGGAAGAAAACCAGCGTTTCTCATAAAATTCCTTCTGATTGGCCAGATAGATCTTGGGGACAATCCCCAGGATCTTGCCCCGTTGCAGGACAGCAGCGCAATTGAACAGGCGGTGCTTGATGACTAGAGGCAAACCAACTACAACCACTACCTCGTTGGTCCTGGTAGCCTGGGCCAGAGCCAGGAGGGCTTGTCTGGCTTTATCCTGCAACAGGCCCTGCAGGAAAAGATCGCCACAGGTATAACCGGTAAGACACAGCTCCGGAAAAGCCAGCACGGCCAGGTTATTCTGATCGGCCGCCTGGATTAACTGAATTATTTGCTGCAGGTTATAATCGATGTCAGCCACTTTCAAACGGGGCACAGCTGCCCCGACTCGGACAAAGCCAAAGGTATGCATTTCAACCATCCTTTTTACCAAAATCACAATTCAATTTTACTCTTTTTTTAAGTGGCTGACAAATGTAAAAGAAATGACTGCCTGATACTCACGCTGGCGCAAGGTGTACCATTGGGACAACTTTGTTTTAAAGCTCAAAATTAATCCTAACAAATCAGAGCATCTACTTGTTCGGCAAGGGTGAAAGAGGTTTTCCAGACCCTTGCAGGCAGATCCTGTTTTTGTACCGGTAACTTAAAAGTCCGGACCAGTTTTTCAAATTTTTGATCCAGCCAAGGTGGTGTCCAGGCGCCCGAACGACAAATATGAATGGCTGAGAGCGGGAGCGGTGATGGAAGAAGAAAGGGGCTGGTGTAACCTATGGGGAAAGTACGATTTTGTTCGCTAAACCAGCCCGGGTCTTCTAAGGTGTGGGAGCTGTAAACAATGGTTGCCCGCTTAATAATTTTTTCCTGCAATAACTTCCCCAGCCAGTTGGCGCAATTGACTTCATAATCCAGGGAAGCCAGCCCGCCATATCCTAAATCGGCATGGGTATCAAAAAGGATCACATACTCGATATCCATTTCTCTGGCCAGTTCGTAAGAATACTTATGGGAATCGGTCACAAGCAAGAGTGCATCAGGGGAATAAGAAAAATATTTTTGCAGATAGCAGGGAAAAAGATAATAGAAAGGGATAACGTCCACAGTTTTGCTTAAATCCTCGCCCTGGCGTTTGGCTACCAGATACCGCTTATACCAGAGTTGATTCTGGTTGCGGACGCTTTCCCGCAAGGATACCTGCCATTCCGGCCGGGCAGGCACAAAAAAATCCCAGTCAATACTTAAAAGAATTCCAGCCATAGCTATCACCTTTCAAGTATTAAAAGGGATTAATTGTCT
Organism: Carboxydocella sp. ULO1; assembly: GCF_002049255.1. Classification (NCBI taxonomy): domain Bacteria; kingdom Bacillati; phylum Bacillota; class Clostridia; order Eubacteriales; family Clostridiales Family XVI. Incertae Sedis; genus Carboxydocella; species Carboxydocella sp. ULO1. The sequence goes on from NZ_BDLQ01000030.1 coordinate 31,376, forward strand.
ATTTCCATTATACTGTGACTGCACAGAAAAATAAATAGCAGTACTATGAAACAAAAAACCGCTAATCAGGTTCGAACCTGAACTAGCGGTTTTCATCATACTTATGGTGGGCGATACAGGACTTGAACCTGTGACCTCTTGCATGTCAAGCAAGCGCTCTATCAGCCAAGAAACCCAATAATATCAATGTTTTGCAATCAATTTATTGTATCATTAGCTTCCGTTGGTGCCCAAATGGTGCCCTGAGTAAAAAGCTCATCTAACTTTTCAACTGCAGATTTTTTTACATTCTGGTTGACATGAGAATATATATCAGCGGTCGTGGAGATGCGTGTATGACCTAACAACTCTTGGACTACTTTCAGATTTTCTCCCTGTTCTAATAATCTTGTGGCGAATGTATGCCTTAGTGCATGTAGTGTTGCCCCTGTGATACCAGCCTTTCCACAAAGCGTATCAAACTTTCTTTGGAGGTTTCTTGGTGAAACAACGGTGCCTTTACTGGTACAAAAAACTGGCATGGTAGGTCCATACAGTCCTTCGGTGATCATCTTATTTTTGTGTATTACAAGTGCATCCTTGACTGTTCTTGGTAAAGGAATGGTTCTCGCAGATTTATCAGTTTTCGTTTCCTGATAAATCAAGCCTTCCCTAGTCCTTACCAATCCTTTCCGGATGTGTACTAAACCATTTTCCAAATCTATATCCTCCCAACAAAGGCCTAACAGTTCCCCGCGCCTCATACCAGTGCCGAGTAGAAGCAAGAATGCAGGGCCAAGTCGATCTCCAGGCAATAATCTTAAAAACTTATCCATATCATCTGATGATAGAACATTAATTTCTTTGCGTTTTATCTTGGGCAAAGTAACAGCTTGGCTTACGTCATGAATTAGCAATTTGTTCTTTATCGCTTGAGTCAATGCCCCGTGAATAACTTTGTGAATGTGGTGGATAGTTTGGGGAGATTTACCTTCTTTGAGCTTATCATTGTAAAGCTTTTGAAGGTGATCAGTACGCAACTCATGGAGATACAAAGCTCCTATCGCTGGCTTTATATGACAACGTGCCATTGTCTCGTAAAGCTCCCAGGTGGTGGGGCGTAGATCATTCTTCTTATAGTTGTTTAGCCAGTTATCAAGCCAGTCGGAAATGGTCATCCTAGTCGGCTCAACAAACGTTCCCTGTTTTAGATCCATCAGCAGCCGAGCCATAAACTCCTCTGCATCCGCCTTACGGCCATTATAGTAGCGGGTTATACGCCTCCTTTTGCCAGTGGCTGGATCTTTTCCGGCCTCAACTACTATTTTCCATCGTCCTTTTCCTGCCGGTTCAATATGTCCTGCCATGTTTGTCCTCCCCTTTTATGATATTAATTCCCCAAGGCATGATCCTTGGGGAGATAGGATACCTAAGTATTTAACAAGCAAGGAAAAAATTTCTGCATTTTGCAAACCAAATATTCACAAAGCATTTAACTCCTTGAGTTGTTCTTTTATATCATGAAAATTCATGTCTTCTGCATAAACTTTTTTAAACTGTTGTACAGCCTTCTTTGTATCCCCAAGCTTTTTATAACAAAGCCCTAGTAGATACCTGAACAGTAACATATTCTCATCTACAGTTCTTTTACGGATAGGGCCTTTTTCTAGGATTTCTAAAGCTAAATCAAACTGATTCATCTCTATAAAACAGCAAGCTAACATGTTAATTATTGTCAAATCATTTCTAATATCGCAGGGTAAGCTTTGTAATAATTTTACTGCTTCGTGGTATTGCTTGTTCGCTATAAATGACAAACAAAGTTTTAGCTTGATATTAAGGTCATTTTCGTTCTCGTTTAAATATTTTTTGTAAAAGAAAATTGCTTTATCATACTTTTCTTGTTCATTATATAGATCTGCAATTACTGGATATAATGAAATAATTTGTGGTTGCAACTCTATTACCTTAACGAATTTTTCTAATGCCATTTCCTTGTTATCCTTTTTTAATGCTTTGTTACCGTCTTGATAAAATTTCCAGGCCTGGCCCTTAGATGATTTGCGCCATAGGTAATAGGCTAGTAAATGTGCTCCAAGTGACGTAAAACCGAGTGTCGGGGCTTTTAGAAAAAGGAAAAACGTTATAATAGACCACAAACAACCTATGCCAGTTTTTGGTGATAATTCTTTGGAAACAGGATTTAGCGATACAGAATCGAAGGCAGGTTTCGGATTAGAAAAACTATTACTTGAAATGGTATGTTTTTTGTTTTTAGTTAAATAATCCACCCTTGATAATCCTAATCCTGGAATGCTAGTTGATGTATAAACTCCGCGGCTATTTACACCAATTCTAAAGCCCTTACTACCAAAACTCATTCCTACTCCGCGTTTAGAAACGTTAATTCGAAACCCTTTTCCAAATGAAAAGCTTTTTCTAAAGCGCCATCCCATAACTACACCCCTCATAAAACATCTTCAAAACCAAGACATCGGTCTTTTACCATGCTATATTTTTTGAGACAAAAGCATTCCATGAATAACCGGTTTCATCAGTAATTTCAACATAATACCAGTTACCGTTTTCTCCAATAGCTTTTATTTTTGTGTTTTTGGGCGCTGAACCTCTATTTTTACTGTTTGAGAATGGTGCTGAGAAAAAATATCCTATTTCTGAACGAATACTTATAACTTTAGGTTTTATTGGAGTATAAAACGTAGTTACATTTTTTGATACATATCCGGTTAACCCACCAAAAGAAATTGTATTCCATCCTGGTGTACCACCAAGATCTTTAATTTCAGTTCCATATGTAAGTTCACCAGTAATAAAATAAGGTTCAATTTGCGGAAACAAATAAACATAGGCTTTTTCCACAGCTATGATAGTTTTTCTTGTAACTGCAGCAGCTTTTTTCTTTCGTTTTTTTATTGTTTGTGACGAGGAGGTGCTTATTACATCACCTTTTTCAGAGTATCCTCCATTATGATAATGATAACTTCCAACTGGGTAGCCCCACCCGGGAGTTCTTACATAATGTCCACCATATCTATCCGTTCGGCCTGGATGTCCAAAACTTGAAACAGGGAGTAAAAAAGTAAAACTAAAAATTAAGATAAGTAAAATAGATAGATTCTTATATATTTTTTTCACCATTGTTAAAACCCCCTTATCATCTTAATATATTTTTAAGCATATTCTGTCATAACATGTGTTTTTAATTGTTTTTTCTCAATGATACCATCTTTATTTTCGGTATTCAGCGAAAATGCAATCTCATATCGACTAATATACTTCTTTGGGATTACACCACGAACATAACTACCATCAGCAAGGCAATAAGTAGTATATTCCCATTCTGGATCTTTTCTTGGATTAATAACTCTTGGTAGGTTTTTGGCTCTGCTTATAACTTCTTTTCCAAATTCTTGCCAACTCAATAGGAACTTTCTTTCGCTTGGCGTATTCATCAATACTTTCCCCATAGGAGGGCCTGTCTTCTTCAAGGAGTAGCTCAGCCGCAAATTGGTTGGCCTGGTATTCGTATTTACTATTACTAAAGAATGTCTTATTAATTACGAAAAAATATCCTATTCCTTGTGGATGCAGATGATAATGACCTAACTCATGGGCAACAACAATTCGTTGCATTTCTTCCGGCAGATGGCTGTTTAGGCCTATAATTTTATGACCGAAAAAACTAATTATTAGGCCCTTGATTTTCTTGAAAGGGAAACGAATGATAGTAAAGCCAAGGCGTTCTGCAAGGTCAAAAGGGTCTCTGGTCCCATACCGCTCAACCAGGGAATTGACGGTAGTCTTGATGTGTTTCTTGCTTGTCATACTGCCACCGCCTTGTCGTGATGTGTCAAAATATGTCGAAATGCCATTATAAGCGAAAAACTACTACCCTTGAAGGGTAGTAGTTTTGATTGGCAGAAAGAAGATAGTTTATTCAATGATTTTTGTTGACAATAAGCCATTGATTGAATATAATGAAATCACAACGGGAATATAATTCTTAGGGGTCGTTTTCACGGCCGCCCGCCCTTGGCTTAAGCCATGAGGCGGTTTTTAATTTTTAGGGAAGATTTTAAGACCTTTACCGTTGTACTCTGGATAACCATAGAATTTGCTTTCAATGGATTGATAGGCTCTATCTTTTTCTTTTGAGATGCAATATTTATGAATTGGGTAAGAGGTTAAATCTGCGATTTCCAAACCAAAATAGGTTCTTTTTTCTGACTTGTCCCATTTCGGGTTAAAGTATACACCTTTTATATTGGCTAAATCTGAACTTTCTACAAACTTAGTACCATTTTTTAAGATTTCACAAATCCGTTTTAATAAATTTTTATCTTCATTCTTACCTCTTGATTCAAGAACTATTAAACCAGATTTATTTATTGGTTTTAGAAAAAATTTCCCAAATCGTTCTATAATAAATTCCAAACACAAGGCATATGGATGCTTTGGGTTTATATAAGTACACAAATGAGAGAGTTTATTAATATGTGAAGAAAAAATCACATAATCTAGGCTTGTCATAAAAGCTGTAAGATCCGCAATAAAATCGCAATAATTTATTACTTCAGCAGAAAAAGGTCCTCTTTTATTTCTAATTTCCGAAGAATGAAAACATACACGTTTATAGGTATCTTGTTTATTATAATAAAACAACCCATTTTCCCAATATTTATTTTTTAATGAGATAATCGCGTTTCTCACTTCAGGAAAATTATTGCGCGCTAAAACACAACCAGTAACAGTAAAAAAATTTTCCAAGTCTGAAGAAGAGTGATTAATGTTATTTTTTAACTTTCTTATTAGATATTTAAGATTGTGAGAACCATTTTCATCTACAAACATGATATAATCAATTTCTTCTGGCCAATCATCAATAATAGTTGGTCGATCATACCATGCCAAGATTCTATACACCTCTCCCTTTTTTCTTTCTTATGGTCTTCCAAGCCACCTTCAGGAACTCGATTATATCCTGTTTATCTTCCTCATCCAAAGGCTCACCGTCAAACATGACATTGGATTCAAGCAGTATCTTTTCAAGGTCCAAATCTGAAGGCGGGCCCTCCTTCATCGCTTCATTAGGCTCGTCGTCTCCAGTTAATTCAGCGATAGTTACATTTAATGCTTTTGCGAGCGCAGCTAAAGTATCTACGGAAGGACGGCTTCGGCCAGCTTCAATATCAGCAATAAAAGAATGAGAAACATGTGCCGCTTTACCTAATTCACGTAGTGACATGTTTTTGCTTAGTCTAATCGCTTTTAATCGTTTCCCTATATCCATGATTTTCCCTCCATGTACGGTTTAACCGTACACTTTTATTATAAGCGGATAAAAATCTGCTGTATAGCAGCATTATGTTCGTAAATAACGAACAAAAAGCAAAAAACAATAGTAATACCAAGATTTAAGGAGCTAAAAGAGAAAAATCAACTATCTTTGCTCGTTATTAGCGAACACAAATCTTTACAAACGGTCGATATTAACGTACAATATAGACAAGCAAAGGAGGTGAGGTAAATGAATATAATTGGCAAGCGATTACATGAGCTTAGAGTTGAGAAGCAATTGTCGCTTCGTAAGTTAGCTAAAAAAAGCGGTATATCACATAGTTTTTTGTGCGATATAGAACGCGGGCGAAGCCAGCCATCTTTGGACACTTTAGGAAAACTTGCTGATACACTTGGGGTAAAAATAGAATTTTTTTTGAGCCAAACGGTCGTTAATAACGACCATTTAGGCGCAGAACAAAAGCCCAAGGCGGGATAGGAGGTGAGGAGGATGGAGACGATTGAACGGACGAACATACTACTGGAAGAGATACTTGCAGAGATTAGAAAAATTACTAACTATATAAACCTTTTAGAACAAAGGCGTGTTGAGGCTGAGAAAAAGGTTATTTCTTTAAAAGATTATCAAGCTTCAAATTGATAGAGTGCAGAAGTTTAATAATAGCTTTCTCTGCGGGTCTGCATCTGTTACCGATTAAGGCGCCTTTAGTACAAAGTTTATACACATTATCCAGACTATCGCAAACATCAATCAGTTCGCAATCTTCCTCATAAATTGCACGAAAATTATCCATAATAACGACCTCCTAATTAATCCTTCAGAGATATATCAATTTTACCGTGCTCTTTTTCCCACTGCTTAATGAACTGCTCAATCAAGAACTCATTGTTGAGAGTGCTGCTGTTGGGTGTTCTTGATATCCGTAAGTTCCTGGGTAATTTGTGCGACATAATCAAGGAGCATATCTATCTTATTTTCCATGATCAATCTCCTTTCAGGCTCCTAATCAGACGCAAGTTTTTAGAAAGGCTGGGGGAGCAGGAAAGACTATGCGAGGAGGTTTTTTGAATGAAGAAGATTTTAGTGCCAGATGACTCTATAAATATTTTCCATCTGGTCAAAGAAGGCAGAGATGAGCAGCAGGTTAAAGTGTCTGTTACTGCAGTAATGGATGTAGTTAAGGACTTGGATTTAACCGTAGATGAATTTTATACGTTTATCAATATCATTATTAAAGCTTTTGGCGAGAAGCAGGTAAAGGTTTAATCGTCTATTGGTTCGCTGTAAGCAATGCCGCTTTCGCCCTTAACTAACTCACAGTCATCTTTACCACATTTAGGATAGCCAATACAAAATGTTGAGGATAACAGTTTAGTAGCCATTAGGCTTCCAATGGTTTGTATCTTGGCGAAAGTGATTTCCTGATATACATTTTTTTCTACTGCGCCGCAAAAGACATTTCTGGTAAAAGTTACTGTATCACTCACATTAATCACTCCATTTTAGAATTTGCTCCCCCTTGAATCTTATTTAGCCCTTTTCAGTGCAAGGATATCGTTTTCATGCTCTGCAGTTTTCCGAACCAGGTAGTTAATGTCCATGCTAATTCTGTCCAG
>NZ_BDLQ01000030.1:38300-40927 GCF_002049255.1 Carboxydocella sp. ULO1
AGTCCGCGATTGCTCTTCCAACTGGCTTTTGACTACTCGCAAAATGGCTAAAACATCTTTTTGCTGGTCGGCCAGGATACTTTCCAGATCAGTTTTAGTGGCCATGTTCTGTTCGATTCTGTTAATTCGTTCCGCCAGATGGTTAATTTGGCTGCCTGTCTCTGTTTTAAACTCAGTAAGATCAGTTTTAATGGCCTTAATTTCGCTCAAGATTTCTTTCAGCAATTGTTCACTCATAATTAATCTCCTTTCATTCTTCTAATAAACTCAGTCAATGCCTCGACCTGCTCAGGCGTTAAGTCTTTAGCCTCTTCGAGTAGATCGCCGATCTCAGGAGGGAGGGAATCAGCTGGCGCTGATGATACAGGGGCTAACAAAGACAGCTCAGAAATTTCAAGGGCTTTACAAAGTTTTTGAATGGTGTCCCATGTTGGCGAAGTATTGCCAAGTTCAATTTCTCTTAATGTGGATTGTGCGATTCCTGCCAATTTTGCGAGCTTAGTTGTGCTGTAACCTTTTTCTTGACGCAGTTGGGTAATACGAGCAGCTATATTCATAATGCCCTCCCTTTAACGATATTCCGTTATCATACTTCTATTGTAAATCAATTTTTTTGGAAAAACATAACGAAATATCGTTGACAACAAACGAAATATCGTTTACACTAAAGACAAGGAGGTGATTGTTATGACTTTTGGGTCAAAACTCCGGCACTGGAGGAAATACAGAAAAATGACACAGCAAGAGCTGGGGAAAATAACAGGTATTGCTCAGACAACAATCTCAGATTGGGAAAACGATAAGTTTTTGCCAGATATTGATGCGGCAGTTAAACTTGCCACCGCCTTAGGCGTATCCTTAGCAGAGCTTATCGAGGACGGCCCAAAGGATAAATCGGCGTGAAGGGGGTGAGGAGATGGACAAACAGACGCTAACGGTCAAAGAGGCCGCGGCCCTGTCAGGCCTCTCTGAAAGTGTAATCTACTGGATGTGCTGGCGGGGCGAAATTCCCCATGCAAGGACCAAGGGCCGGGGGAAAAAGGATCAGGGCCGAATTGTTATACATCGGCCCAGTTTCGAGGTCTGGCTGATGGGTGGCAAAGAGCTGCTGGAACAGTACAAGAAGCAGGTGATAACTGGGCTGCTTAAGGATCGGATCAGCCCAAAGGCTATGAAAGAGATTGACAGGGCCCTGGATGAAATGGTAGCCGCAAAAAAACGGATACGGGTGATAAAGTAGGAGGGATAAGTATGAAAGACGTAAAGGTGTTGCTGATTGAGCAGATCAGGATGGCTAATCAAAAGGAATTGCTGGCTGACATAGTGGCTAAGTGGAGAAATGATAGCTGGCCAGTGAGGATCGAAAGAATGGGTGATGGGTTTATCGTAAGTGGGCGCGGGTCGAGATTAGACGTTTTCCTGACAAAAACAAATCGCGGCTACCTTGTATCGGTGCCAAACTTTGCCCGCTGCGGGATTGTACGGCCTGATTGTTCCACTTTTGACATTATGGAATACGTGGAGATTGACAACCCGGTTGATGCGACGACACTGGCCACTGCGGTCAGGTACCTGATAAAGTACATCATCTAAGAGTAAGCGCCGGAAGCGAGGCCGGCAATTGAGGCGGGATACAATTACATTTTATCCCAGGGAGGAGGTGAGGGGAATGTACATGCAAGCACGGGAAGCGGCAGGATTGACGCAAAAAGAAGCTGCAGAGAGGTTGCATATCGCCATAAGGACATTGCGGGCTTACGAATTAGGGGACGTAGTGCCTAATCCGGAAATAGTTTTGGGGATGGCCCGGTTTTATCGACAGCCGGAGCTGACAATGAGATATTGCCGCAGAGTATGCGCTATTGGACGGGCCTACAGTTATGAGGTGCTGGATGCGGTAAATACTGACCTGGCACATGTAATTTTAAAGCTGTCCGAAGAATTGGAAGAGGCCCGGGAAGTAATGGCCAAGGCTTTGCGGCTAGTTGTAAACAAAAAGAAACGTAACGATTTCCAGGACAAAGAATGGCAGGAATTCCGGAAAGTGGTTCAAGAGTTTCTGGATGTTGAACACTCAATAGAGGTTCTTAAACTGGCCCTGGGCCGTATGGTGGACGTTGCAGAGCTTGTTGATGCCCACAATAAAAAATGCCGCGAACGCGGCTATGTAAGAGAAAAAGCGGCACTGGCCGCGTACTGAGGAAGTGATGCTATGGACATTGATATTGTCCGGATGAGGAATATCGCAAAGAGTACAAACGGGTCCAGATCAGAACTATTTACTATAAGCAAAAACCTTACTATGTAATTGAGTTTGGTGGACCAAAGGAGGAGGACAGCAATGAAATGCGGGGCTTGCGGGCGTACGCTTAAGGACGAAAAGTCAATCAAGCTGGGCTATGGCAAAACCTGCTACAAAAAGCTGCTCAAGGGTGAAGTGAAAAAGCAGGATCAGGAAGAGAGTTTGCTGGATTTTGTAGCTGAGCTGGTAGGTTGGAGGGGATAGGTTTGAAACTTACCAGAAAAAGAAAAAGCCGACTAGAAAGCACGGCTTAAGAAAATACCTCAACTTAATTATATCAGAATCAACAGAGAGGCACAAGGTGCCATACAGAGGGCTAACTGTC
>NZ_BDLQ01000031.1:0-70170 GCF_002049255.1 Carboxydocella sp. ULO1
AAACGCCGAGCGTATTCCAGGAAATCGAAGGGTGGCTAAGGCGAAGGCTACGGATGTGCGTCTGGAAACAATGGAAACGTGTCCGAACCCGATACCGTGAACTGCGGGCCTTGGGCCTACCGGAGCGAGTTGTCCATATAATGGCTAATGCCCGTAAAGGCTACTGGCGTATGTCTCGACAATTAAATAACGCCCTGAACAATGCCTACTGGCAAAGTCAGGGTTTGAAGAGTTTAACTGAACGTTATCATCGCATTCGTCAAGCTTGGTGAACCGCCGTATACCGAACGGTACGTACGGTGGTGTGAGAGGACGGGGGTTAATCACCCCCTTCTACTCGATTGTTTTGCGAGCTGGCTCCCTAATTTTGACACATACTCCTAATCTCAAGTTTTCATACCTGTTCAGAGTTCTGGCAGCATCTGTTTGATTTTCCTTATCACGAAGAATAGCTATTTCCCGTCTTTTTCACCAAGAAGTTTCTTTAGCTGCTCATTTTCCTTAGCAAGCTGCTTGTAATCAGGATAAATTTCATTAATAGTTGAATGACCCACTGACACAGATTGATGTTTGCCTTGTTTGTATTCTCTTGGCCAGCGGCTGACCATATTAGGATTCAGCTCATGCCTTCTTGCTACTATGGCATTATTTCCTGTTTCCAGCGCATCCTTAATGACTAATATCGCCTCCTAACATTTTTTAAACTATTAGTCGCAGTGTCCAAATTAGTTAGGGAGATAAAAAGGCAACCAGAAAAAATCCCGATTTACAAACTGGAAAAATAGTGCTAATATATAGTTAGCTGTATTATGTGTATTAATACGGATAGTGGGCCTGAGAAAGGAAGGGAATAAGGATGCTTCAACTGGATTTCAGGAGCAGGATGCCGGTTTATGAACAGCTTACGGAAAAAATCAAAGAGCTCATCGTCCATAACGTCCTGAAGAGCGATGAGCAGCTCCCTTCAGTCAGGGAACTGGCCCTTGAGCTTACTGTCAATCCCAACACCATTCAAAAAGCTTACCGGGAACTGGAACGCCAGGGTTATATCTATTCCATCCCGGGGAAAGGGAGTTTTGTTACGCCCAAAGAGAAAATTGACAACAGCCGGCGTCGAGAAGAACTTATGGAACAACTGAAAAAGGTAATTGCCGAATTGTTGTACCTGGGGGTTCCCGTCGAGGAAATCCGGGAGACTGTTGAAAAAACCAGAAAAGGGGGAAAGGGTACATGATTGAAGTAAGACAGCTGGTCAAGAAGTTTGGCAAACTTGAGGTGCTCAAAGGCCTGGACCTGAATGTGCACAAAGGGTCGATCTACGGGCTGGTGGGAGCCAATGGAGCCGGAAAGACTACCTTGCTCAAGCTAATTGCTGGTATTTACCGGCCGGACCAAGGAAGCATCCTGGTGGAGGGACAGCAGGTCTTCGAAAACAACCGGGTAAAGGAGAACATAATCTTTATCCCCGATGATCTCTTTTATTTTAGCCAGTATTCGATCAGGGAGACAGCGGATTTTTTCCGACAGGTTTATCCGACCTGGGATGAAGACAGGTTTACTGAACTGACGGAGGTTTTTGGCATTGATGTTAAACGCCGGGTAACCAGGCTGTCCAAAGGGATGAAGCGGCAGGTCGCTTTCTGGCTGGCTCTCTCCGTAAAGCCCCGGGTGCTTATCCTGGATGAGCCTCTAGATGGGCTGGACCCCATGATCCGCAGCAGGGTCAAAAAATTGCTGCTGGCCGATGTAGCTGAGCGTGAAATGAGCATACTCATTTCCTCCCATAACCTGCGGGAACTGGAGGATATCTGCGACTATATGGGGATTCTTCACGACGGCAGAATAATCATAGAGAGTGAGCTAGACACCTTAAAACGAGGGATTAGTAAGGTTCAGATCGCTTTTTCGGAAGGGATACCGGAAGAATTGCTAAAGGCAGAAAACATTTTGTACCACGAAAAGAGAGGTAGTGTTCACCTGTTGATTATGCGGGGAGATGAGCAGGCCATTAAAACCCAGGTGCAAGCTTTTAATCCCCTGCTGCTGGATGTGTTGCCGTTAACTTTTGAAGAAATCTTCGTATACGAGATGGGAGGGGTTGGCTATGACATCCGGAATATCCTCTAGTAAATGGGTTGTGTTTAAAAGCGCGGTGAAGAGGTTCAAATGGCTGGGAATCCTTTATGCCGTGGCATTGTTTCTAGAACTGCCTCTGGTTTTATGGATGGAGCTCAACAGAGAAAAATCCATTCAGGGAAATCTCTGGGTCGAGGTTGCTGGTAAAAGTTTCCAGTCCCAAATCTTGTTCCACCCTGTTGCGCACCTTACCAGCATAGCCGTGGCGGTGATTTTCGGGTTGATACTGTTCTATTACCTGCAAAATGAACGGGCCAGCACCTTTTTCCATAGCCTGCCCATTAAACGGTGGTCCCTTTACTGGCAAAACATCCTGGCGGGGTTGACCCTGATCTGGCTGCCGATCTTGATTAACGGGCTGTTGCTATACGGAGTTATGGCTGTTTTTGGAGTGACGGAAGTCCAGTGGCCCAATCATTATGCATATGACCCGTTAATGGAGACGGTTGATGCCAATCTTGCCAATGCCGTTTCCGTCGGTAAGCTTTTTGCTTTCTGGTTGTTCCTGAATTTATTAATGACCGGATTGTTCTATATATTTACCGTGTTTGTCGGCATGCTCACCGGCAATGTGCTGCTCCAGGGAGCATTAACCTTTATTGGCCTGATCCTGCCTTTAGGACTGTATTTACTGATAAAATTCAACCTGTGGAAGTTGTTATACGGTTTTCCGAGAGACATTGATGAAAGCACCGTGCTGTGGCTGTCCCCTCTGGTCAGATACCTGGATTATCAGAATTACCAGCTCCTGTTTAAATCACAGGCAGGATATATATGGTATGTGGTAGCTGCTGTGTTGTTCTGTCTGATTAGCCTTTTCCTTTACAGGAAAAGGCATGTGGAGGCTGCCGGGGAAACCCTGGCTGCCGGGTGGATACGCCGGGTATTCATATACGGAGTGGCGACCTGCGCGACTCTGACCGGTGGCCTGTACTTTAGCGCACTCAATGAAAGCAGCACCGGAGCATTATACCTGGGATATTTTATCGGCGGGGTGCTGGGTTATATCATCGCCGACATGATCGCCTATAAGTCCTTTCACTTTTATAGGAGATGGAAGGGGATGGTGGTTTTCGGCGCTGTCTTCATCGTGCTTCTCGCTTCAGTCAAACTGGACTTGTATGGCTATCAAAAATATGTCCCGGAACAGGATGAGGTAAAAGAAGTGTTCTTTAACGGCCTGAACAGGGATAGCGTACCGGCTGTCGAAAGTCTGAAAGGGCAGGACAACATCAGGCGGGTGCGTGAACTCCACCGGCAGATAATCAAGCTGGAAAAGGAGAACCGGAACCTGGAGAAATCTTTAAACAGGCCGATACCCGACGGTGCTTTCAGACCAGAAGAGCCTAGAAGGGTTATGACAGCTGATATAACTTATGTTCTGGACAGCGGCCGCAAGGTTAAGCGGACATACATGATTGACATGGACCGCTACCGTGAGTTTCTCTACCCCATATTCAATTCTGAGGAAACAAAGAGAAGTATCTACGGGCGCCTGTTCAAAACCGATGTGAAAAAGATAGACGAGCTAAATATAAGCAACTATCATCTGGGTAAAAGTGTCCGCATCTATAAACGGGCGGAAATAGACGAAGCTCTGGCGGCCCTGAAAAAGGATGTGTTAAATGTCTCTTATGAAGCAGCTGTGCAAAACAAGCGGCCAACCCTGGCGATGCTTGAATTTATCGCAAAGACGAGCTGGGAGAGTAAGTACGTTTACTATACTTTGAATTATTATGAGGACTTCAAAAACTTTACAGCTTTTCTGGAGAAACACGGTTATATGGAAGAACTGTTCCTGAACCCGGAGGATGTGTCCGAAATAATTGTGAAAAAAGCTGGTTCCGCTGAGACCGTGGCAGTGGAGGATAAGCAGAAGATAAAGGTACTCTTGAACTGGTGCAACCTGGAGGATGAGCGGGCCTACCTCATGAGGCAGCAGCAGCCGGTCAACAAAGGGATGGTTGAATATTACGGCAAAATAGTAACGAAAAAGGGCAGCCCCATCTTTGTTGTGTTTGATAGCAGCCCTTATGCTCAGCAGTTGATTTTTAAAATGATGCAAGAGAAGTAGAGGAACTGGGACAAATTAGTTTTCTTAGGCGATCTTTCTTCTCGTCGGTAACATTCCGCGAAGGGAAGATCGTCTTTTTTTATGTGCTGCATTTAGGAACCAGGTTTTCATTAACCAGGCGCAAAAAAGCCTGGACCGGAGCGGAGATTTTACTGTCCTTGTGCCGCAGTAGCTTGATTTCCCGGCGAATGGTGAGTTCGGGTATTTTGATCACCTGCAAACTGCCGGCACAGACTTCTTGATCAATTACAAACCGGGATAAGAGGGAAATACCCAGGTTGGCAGCTACAGCCTGTTTAATCGCCTCCAGGCTGCCGAATTGCATGGCGACTTTGATTTTTTTGCCCAGCAGTTGCAAACGTTGCTCCAGGGCAATCCGCGTACTGGAACCAGGCTCCCGCAAAATAAAGGGTTCGACCAGTACTTGTTCCAGGGTAACTGTAGTTTCCCTGGCCAGGGGATGGTCTATAGCCGTAACTATTACCAGTTCGTCATAGGTGATGGTTTTAGCTTTGATTTGGGGATGAGCAATGACTTCGCCGCCACAGAAGGCGATTTCCAGCTCATGTTGCAGCAGTTTTTGCTCGATTTCCTGGGAGTTGCTAATTTCCAGCACTACTTCTATACCTGGATAGAGCTTGCGGTACTGGCCGAGAATCCGGGGCAGCACATAAATGCCGGGGGTGGTACTGGCTCCTACCAGCAAGCGGCCTTTGCCCAGGCCTTTCAAGTCCTTGAGGGCATTTTCAGCCTCTTCCAGCTGGTTGAAAATTTTACTGGTGTAATGAAATAGAGTACGACCAGCCTCTGTCAAATAGACCTTACGGCCGAGTTTTTGGAATAATTCCAGGCCCAGCTCCTGTTCCAGATTTTTTATTTGCACAGAGATGGTAGGTTGACTGATCAACAATTCTTCCGCTGCTTTAGTAAACCCCTGGTGTTTGGCTACGGTATGAAAAACTTTAAGATAATTTAAATTCATGCTCTCACTCCTGACACATGACAAATAGTCATTGATATTATCAATTGATAACATTGAAAAGATATATTTTTATTATAGATGATTTTACTTTAAAATGAAAGTAAGCAAAAGATGGGGAGATGAGAACATGAAAGAAAAAATCAAGCAGGTACTGGCGAAGCGAGCCCAAATACAGTGGTTTCTGGCCCTGGGTTTCATCGCCTTGAATGGAGTATTGTTTTTCGTAACACCCAGGGCAGCCTATATTCCTTTTTTTGTCTTACCATTGATGATCATTAGTGTTTTTTTCTGGTCCCGGGCCTTTTGCGGCTGGGCCTGTCCACGGGCGGCTTTTCTGGAAAGAATTTTGAGCAAGGTAAGTTTAAACAAACCTGTACCCAAATGGATGAATTACTACTGGGTCAGTGTCCTGGTTTTCATTATTCTGATTTCCAGGGTAACTTATGTTGGCTTTACCAGGGGCTTGCTGGCTGCCGGCTTTCTACTCTGCCTAGTTCCTACCATTGGTGCTTTGGTAGTCGGCTGGTATAGTCCTAAATCCTGGTGTGCTATTTGTCCCACCGGTACTTTGCTGAAAACCCTTGATCGCTTGCAAATTGCCCGGTTTAAAATCGCAAAGGAGGGCAAATGTACCAGTTGTGGTGCGTGTGATCGGGTTTGCCCTATGGGAGTTGAACCTTCAAAAGTACCATTGAATAGTGGCATTGAGCAGATGAACTGTACCCAGTGTGCCATCTGTACAGCCAGTTGCCCGTACAACAGCTTGCATTTACCGGCAAGGCTGAACAATCAGATTAAACAGGGGGTAGCGGTAAGATGAAAGTGGGAATTATTCGTTGCCAGCAAACGGAAGATATGTGTCCTGGCTCCACTGATTTTGCAGTGGCACGGGAGAACAAAGGAGTTTTCAGTACCATTAATGAACCCATTGAAGTGATCGGTTTTGTTTCCTGTGGGGGTTGTCCGGGGAAAAAGAGTGTAACCCGGGCGGAAATGCTGGTTAAACGGGGGGCCGAGGCTATTGTACTGGCATCCTGTATTACCAGAGGTAATCCCATTGGCTTTGCCTGTCCACACCAGGAGACAATGATAGCGGCGATTAAAAAAAGACTTGGGGATCAGATGAAGCTCATGGATTGGACTCACTGACAGATAGCTGAGGGGAAAATTTCCCCCGGCTTTTTTTATGTTAAATATGATAAAATAGTAAAGAGAGGGGTGACTGGTAATGAAGATTACTTATAGAACAGGCATTACAAGAGTACAAACGGCTCAATTACGCTCGGGATGAATATCGAATCTTACATAATTTTTTACAGCAGGAAATAGCATTAGATGCTGACCTTAAGGCGAATCTGGAGAAGTTGCTAACCAAATGCGCTGATAGGATTGGCAGTTATACACGGGATAAGGGCAAGCTTACCAGAATCTTAAATCATTTTTTTAACTTTGTCAGTCAAAAGTATCAGCTTGATATCGAGCCGGAAGATTATTTTCCTGTCTTTAACACCCTGGAGAAAAGCGAACGTATGGTTGCTTTACTGAAATATTTACAGGAACCCCGCACCAAAAGGGAAATCGCTGAACACTTTCATATATCAGAGAGAGCGTTGAACGATGATTTGAATGTACTACAATCAGGTTTTACTTTTCTCGGTTATTCGATGAAAATAACATTGAACCGCGGCGAGAGAACCTATGATTCCACTATACACCCAATTTTCTTACCTCTGAATCTCAGCGAGGTTTATGCACTTACAGTCGGTCTGAAGCTGATGGGCCGGAATTCGGTATTCGGCGATATTTTTTACTATATCGCTGATAGTATTTTTCAGCAGTTATCATCTTATGCCAAACAACGGATAGCCGGGAAAGCAAAGGAAGTAGGTATCTCTTTTGATGAGATCCCGGCACTGGTTTACAGAGCTGAAGATGAAATTATCGCTTCCGGCAGGAAGCAGCTACTGGCCTATTTTCTCAAATCCGGTGCTCCCTGCAAGATTGAGTATAATACCAAGGCAGGGATCCGGACGATTACCGGCAAAGTAAATTATGCAAACTCAGAGGGAAAATATGAGACCAATCGAATCGTTGTTCAAAACGAAAAGCAGCAGGTAGAAATCGACTATGCTCAAATTCTCAGCATCCAGTTTGCCCGCTCTGAAAAATGAAGCTGAGCTTCCTTAACTACCTGAAGCCGCAATGTTAGAATTAAGAAAAAAACAAGGAGGTATGGCTGATGTTAGTTGAGGAACTGAAAAAACTTGCAGAAAAAATCCAGCAGGGACAATGGCCCAAACTGGCCAGAGGGGAGCACTTGTGGCAGGGGGCGGATGTGATTATCGCTCCTAAGCTGACTGAAAGTCTGAAGGAGTGGGCTGGCGATGACTGCCTGGTGCTGGACTGGTCGGGTTTACACAGAAAAAACAGGGTTCTGATTATCTCTGAACATGCCCGGGAGCTAAGCGCTCTATTTTACACACTCCGCGATTTGTGCAATGATTTTATCGACTTCAGCAATAAATATTATTTTTATGGACAGCTCACTCTTCAGGCCCGGGCGGCCATAACAGCCGGCGCGGATTTGCAGACCATCTTGCTGGCAGTTGTCGCAGAAGCGCAAAAACTGGCCATTCTTATGGCAGGACGATTGTACTTTGCCTACGGCTCCAATATGGACGAGATGCAAATGGCTGAACGCTGTAAGAGTGCTATCCTGCTCGGCAAGGCTCGCCTGGAAAAATATAAATTTTTAATTAACTCAAGAGGTGTAGCCAGTATTATCCCGGACGAAAACAGCTTTGTAGAAGGAGTTGTCTGGAGTCTGGCCGAACAGGATGAAAAGGAGCTGGACAGGTTCGAAGGAGTGGCGAAAAACTATTATTATAAACAGGAAATTCCGGTAAGGATAGAGGAAATAGAGGCGCATGCCCTCGTTTATATTGCAGTCGATCAAACCCCGGGTCAGCCTCGTCCCGGCTACCTGGAAAAAATCCTGACAGCGGCGGAGAAATTCCAGTTCTGCCCTGAGTATAGCAAGGAACTGGCAGGCTGGTACAGTGCATAGACATAGATAGATTTTTTCTATTGACATATATATGTATATATAATAGAATATAATGTACCCTGTAAATCAGGCTGGAGGTACCCGTAATGGCAGACAAGCAACAGGAAAAAGTAGTGGCAGAAAATCGCCAGGCCCGCTTTGAATACGAAATCCTGGAGGTCTATGAGGCCGGTCTGGAGCTCAAAGGCACAGAAGTCAAAAGCCTGCGAGCTGGCAAGGCCAACCTTAGGGACAGCTTTTGCCTGATCAAAAATGGTGAAGCCTGGGTCCACAACCTGCATATCTCTCCGTATGAACAGGGTAACCGTTTCAATCATGATCCCACCCGGGTGCGGAAATTGCTCCTGCACAAACATGAAATCATGAAACTGTTTGGGGCCATTTCCCAAAAGGGGCTGACTATCGTCCCCCTGAAAATCTATTTTGCCCGGGGGAAAGCGAAAATGGCTATCGCCCTGGCCCGCGGCAAAAAGCTGTGGGACAAACGCCAGGACATGGCCGAGCGGGATGCCAAACGGGAAATTGAACGGGCTTTCCGCGACCGGCAACGTCAATAAGGGGGCGTACTGGTTTCGACGGGGGCTGAATGAGCGTCAGTAGCGAGCCGGGGTTCCATCTGCCCGTCAAGACGGTGGGAAAACAACGAATGCCAACGAAAATTACGCTTTAGCTGCTTAATTTCAGCTAACCTCCAACCCTCTGGGCTCCGGGTGAGGGCTTGGGGGTCACATTGACGGAGCTGGCCTGGCCCCAATTCTCGGAGGGGTGAGGCGAGATTAATCGAGATAGCTGCGGAAAAGCCTGTCGGTGGGCGTTTCGGCAGCGAAAGGTAAAACACCTGACTGCGCTCGGAGAAGCTGGCGTGGGTTCGCCTTCGGACAGGGGTTCGACTCCCCTCGCCTCCACCATAGAAAACCCTAACAGTAAGTTTTACGTCTAAGCCGTTATCCTTAGAGTGTAAAACTACTACTGAATCAACATATTCCTGTAATACCTGCTTTTTATCTTCATCGTTATCGGAGAAAAGCAGGTATTTTTTATTTTCCAGTACTTAATAATTATTGCCTCATCAAAATGATGGTGGATAGCAAGATGGGCGCAGCAGCATAAAACAGCGGGTACGCGGTTCGTTATTGCTCATCCAAACCCTTACGGGTTTCACATACCCGCAAACCGTTATATGAAAGACTATGCCTTTTAAATATCAATCGTCAGGAAATTTAAAGAGGATAAAAGAAAAAATTTGAGATAATTTTAGCAAAGTATTATATGAGCATAATATCAATATTCTGCGTTTGAGAGAAGTGTTTTTTTCAGTTAAAAATTCCCCCTTTAGTTTTAAAAAAGATATTAATATTTATACTTTTCTTGAACCCATCGTTTGGTTTCTTTTAATCTTTCTAACAGCCTGAGAAGGTATTCTTCATAACTTAATTCGACTAATGCTGTCTCTTCTTCAAAATATTCTTTATTTCAGTTGTTTTTTAGTTGTGTAGCATATTTTTGTATTATATATATATTTTTGTAGATGAGAGTAGGATGATGATTAAATGTGGTATAATAATTCTGAGGTGAGATTTATGAATACAGCTAAGAGTATTTTATTAAAATTAATTGATGAAATTCCAGAAAGTCAAATACGAGAAGTTATTGATTTTATTTTATTTTTAAAAAATAAGCAGGATAATCAGGTATTCAAGGATTTATTGTCTGCCAGTGAGAGCAGTATAGATTTTTGGAACAATGATATTGATGATGAGGTATGGAACAATGTATAGGCAGGGCGATATCTTATTAATTCCTATTCCTTTTAGTGATTTGACTTCCAACAAAAAACGCCCTGTCCTTGTTTTATCTAATGATAATTATAACAGCAGAACAGAAGATATAGTGGTTGCGGCTATTACATCAAACCTTACAGCAAAGGATTATATTGTAATGCTTACCAGTAGCGACCTTGATGAGGGAACCTTGAAGGTGGATTCCTGTATAAGGGTGGATAAAATTTATACATTATCTCAAAGTATTGTTATAAGTAAGTTTGGTGCTGTGAAAAAGCATATTATTGATGCAGTAAGGGAAAAACTTTATGAGTTAATCTAAAATAACCTTAAATAATTTAGCGGAATTGCAGCGAGTAGTTTCTTGGAAAAGAGAAAGCATATATGAAAATTAAGAGAAGCCTTGTTGACGACTTCTCTTTTTTGAGGTTGTGGCTTCGAATGTATATGGTTCGCCTCCGCCACAAAGCCAACCAGGCCGCATTTCCGGAATATAACCGGAAACTGCGGCCTTTATTATGTTTATTTTTAAACCCAATTTGATATCATAACTGCAATCATTCGCCTAATATTTTAAAAATTGAGAAAATAGGAAATTTTTTATCATGCTGAGTTATCATAATCGCAGATCGGCTTCTATTGACTTAAAGCATGTTTGCACAGCAGAAAATTAGCTGTTATGCTCTTTAGTATAAAGAGAAGTGGGATTTGAGAAAAATATAGTGAGGTGACAAAAAATGAAGACTATGAAGGCCTTTGTTATGAAGCGCATTGGTGAAGTTGGATGGCTTGAAAAACCCGTGCCTCCCGATCCAGGTCCAAACGATGCTATTATTAAGCCAACTGCGGGTTTGGTTTGTACCTCAGATGTCCATACTGTGGAAGGTGCAATCGGCGAGAGGGAGAATCTTACCCTCGGGCACGAAGTTGTAGGTGTTGTTTACAAGGTGGGTAGCGAAGTAAAGGGCGTAAAAGAGGGGGATCGGGTTGCTGTTGGTGCGATAACACCCTGTTTTAAATGTGAAAACTGCTTGCGAGGTTTTCCTTCTCAGTGTACAGACATGTTAGGTGGGTGGAAATATGCCAACGTTAAGGACGGCACCTTTGCGGAATACGTCCATGTAAACGATGCCGATGCTAATTTAGCTATCATTCCTGACTCTGTCAGTGATGAAGCGGCAGTCTACACAGTAGATATGATGTCAACTGGTTTCATGGCAGCTGAAAATGCCGATATTCCATTAGGTGGTACTGTAGCAATTTTTGGACAGGGACCTGTGGGACTGATGGCAACGGCAGGGGCACGATTGCTTGGTGCAGGTCTAATTATTGTTGTGGAGGCTGTCCCCAAACGTCAGGAACTTGCTAAATATTTTGGAGCTGATATTATCGTCGATTTCACTAAAGTAGACCCGGTGGAGGAAATTTTAAGGCTGACAGACGGAAAGGGAGTTGATTCTGCGATAGATGCAGTTGGGTCGCAAATTATTTTTGAGTCCTGCGTAAAAGCTACTCGACCCGGTGGTACCATTTCCAATGCGGGTTACCACTCAAAGGGCGATTATGTTATGATTCCCCGGTTAGCCTGGGGTGTAGGGATGAGCGATAAAACTATTAAAACAGGATTGTGCCCGGGTGGAAGGATACGCCTGAGCCGCTTACTCAGGCTAATTGAGACAGGAAAAATCGACCCAACGCCTTTAACTACTCATAAATTCTCGTTTGGTGAATTGGAAAAGGCCTTCCATCTGATGAAAACAAAAGAAGATGGAGTGATTAAACCGCTTATCATTTATTAATCAATTAAGGGGCATGTCCAGAAGTAGATAAGAACTTTTGGACAAATGCCCCTTTTTATATTTTTATCTTAAAAAAGATAGCATTACTGCGATTATAGCAGCTGATGTTCAGTCCTCTGGATAATCTCATTCTGCAAAGCTTCACTGAGGTCACAAAAATAGTCACTATAACCGGCCACCCGCACAATCAGATCCCGGTAGCGTTCCGGCTGGCGCTGCGCTTCTCGCAACGTGGCGGCACTGACCACATTAAACTGAATGTGATGCCCTTTGAGACGGAAATAGGCGCGAATCAGGGCCATCAGCTTATGAATACCTTCTTCTGTTTGCAACAGGCCAGGGGTGAATTTCTGGTTCAAGAGAGTACCACCGGTGCGAAGATGGTCCATTTTGGCGGCAGACTTGATCACAGCCGTGGGGCCAAAGCGGTCAGCCCCCTGCACAGGGGAAATCCCCTCGGATTGGGGTTCGCCTGCCCGCCGTCCATCGGGGGTAGCGCCGGTGACTGCCCCGAAGTAGACATGACAGGTAGTGGGCAGGAGATTGATGTGGTAGGTTGCCCCCCGGACCGATTTGCGTCCTTCAATTGCCTGGTAGTAGGCTTCAAATACTTCCTGCATGATGGAATCGGCAAAATCATCATCATTGCCGTATTTGTGAGTTTTGTTCAGCAAGAGCTGGCGCAAATCCTCCTGCCCCCGGAAATTATGGCGGAGGGCGGTGAGCAATTGTTCCATCGTAATGGTACCATCGAGAAAAACATGTTTTTTAATAGCTGCCAGGCTGTCGGTAAGGGTAGCTATGCCTACTCCCTGGATATAGTTGGTGTTATAACGGGCTCCCCCGGCATTATAGTCTCTGGCATTGGCGATGCAATCATCTATTATAATGGACAGAAAGGGAGCGGGCATGTATTCACCATAGAGTTTTTCGATGATCTGATTTCCTCGTAATTTTATCTCCAGGAAATGATGGAGCTGTTGTTTATAAGCCTGGAACAGTTCTTCATAGCTGGTAAAGGTAGTGGGGTCGCCGGTTTTCGGCCCCAGCTGCTTGCCAGTGCGAGGATCGAGGCCGTTGTTGAGGGTGATTTCCAGTATCTTAACCAGGTTAAAGTAGCCCGTAAGCCAGTAGGCTTCTTTACCGAAAGCTCCGGCTTCCACACAGCCGCTGGTACCACCGCAGCGGGCATCTACCAGAGATTTGCCCTGGCGTACCAGCTCAGCGACGACGGCATCGGCATTAAAGACCGAGGGCTGGCCCCAGCCTTTGGCGATGATCTGACAGGCCCGTTTCAGGAAGTCATCGGGGTTTTTCTGGCTGAGCTGGATATTGGAGCTGGGCTGCAGCAGGCGCATTTCATCGATGACATCCAGGATAAGGTAAGTAACCTCATTGACTCCATCTTCGCCCTCAGCAGTCAAGCCGCCGCAATTGATATTGGCAAAATCGGTGTAGGTGGCACTTTCCTGCAGGGTAATACCTACTTTAGGAGGAGCAGGCTGGTTATTGAATTTGACCCAGAAGCATTGCAGCAGTTCCTTGGCTCGTTCCGGAGTCAGGGTGCCTGCTGCTATTTCTTTTTGATAAAAAGGATAGAGATGCTGATCCAGTCGTCCGGGATTAAAGGCATCCCAGATATTGAGTTCGGTGATGACACCGAGATGGACAAACCAGTAAGCCTGCAGGGCTTCCCAGAAGGTGGAGGGAGCTTGAGCCGGGACTTTGCGGCAGATGGCAGCGATTTGTTCCAGCTCCTGGCGGCGCCGGGGGTTGGGTTCACTGGTTGCCAGCTGCAGGGCTTTTTCTGCATGGCGTTCGGCGTAGCGGATAATAGCGCGGGCGCAAATGGCCATTGCCCTAAGTTCCTCCTGTTTCCGATAGGCTTCGGGGTCATGGAGGTAATCAACCTGTTGTAATTGCTGTTCAATCTCCCGCAGAAAATCAAGAAAGCCTTTGCGGAAGACTTTGTCATCCCCGGCGGTATGGCCGGGAGCCCGTTGCTCCATGAATTCCGTAAATATCCCGGCTTCATAGCAATCAAGCCATTCCTGGCTCATCCGGGCAAAAATGCGGTCCCGCATGGAGCGGCCCTGCCAGTAGGGGATGATTTTTTCCGCTTGAATACGTTTTTCTTTGTCACTGACCCGGAAGAAGATTTTTTCCCGGCTGTCAATGATGGTGAAATCCTCCAGAGTATGACAGCAGAGCTCGGGGTAGGTGGGGGTGGCTTTGGGGGCCGGGCCTCGTTCGCCTACAATTAGTTCATCTTCGCCAATGTAGATGGTTTTGCGCTCCATCAGGGCCTGAAAAACCAGAGCCCGCAGGACCGGGATGGAAACCTTGCCGGAGTATTGCTGGTAAACCTCGGTTACGATTTCGGCCCGTTCAGTAGAAAGGGTAGGGATGGCTTCCAGGCTTTGCTGGCGGAGTTTGGCAACCCGTTCATTCACTGTACTCAACCTCCAATCTGTATCTGCTCACAGTAGGGTTTTAAGGCTTCTGCTATCGCCTGCATTTGTTCAGGGGAAGGTTCGGGAGTGCCTTCCAGTGGATAGGGTTGGCCCAGACGGCGGTATTTGTCCTGCGCCAGAGCGTGGTAGGGTAACAGATTTATCTGTTTCACCTGCCCCAGTTCCTGCAAATGACTCTGTAATAAAGTGATTTGTTCATCAGTATCAGTGATACCGGGAATGATGGGAAGGCGCAGGAAAAAGTTTTTTTTCTGTTGTACCAGCCATTTGAGATTGCTTAGAATAAGCTGGTTGGACACTCCCGTAAAATATCGATGTTTCTCCTCAGCCAGCAGCTTGAGATCATACAGAAAGAGGTCGGTGTAAGGGGCGATTGCTTCCAGACTGGCCAGAGGTGCGTAGCCACTGGTATCTACAGCAGTGTGGAGGGCCTGTTTACGACAGGTTTGCAACAGGGCCAGAAGAAAGTCAGGTTGGGCCAGGGGTTCGCCGCCGGAAAAGGTCACTCCTCCCCCGGATTCCTCATAGAAAACCCGGTCCTGGTTAATGGTGTCCATGACTTCGGATACAGTAACCCGGCGTCCTACCATCTTCCGGGCCAGGGTCGGGCAAGCAGTAGCACAATGACCACAGTGCTGGCAAAGAGAGCGTTCCCTGGTAGCCTGGTGAGGGCAGGCGAATTGGCAACGCCCACAACCAATACAGCGCCGGGTAGCAAGCAACAGCCGGGGGTGAAAACTCTGGCTTTCAGGATTATGACACCACTGGCAACGCAGGGGACAGCCGAGGAAAAAGACGGTAGTCCGGATGCCGGGGCCATCCTGCAGGGAAAATTTCTGGATATTGAAAATCAGGCCGGATTTCATCTTATCACCTCAAATGGATATATAAGCAAAAAAGATGCCGACTGCAGACCGGGCTAAAAACAAGCCCCCGTACCAAAAATGGTACAGGGGCTGTCCCAACTATGGGATTACGTCTCGTCTTTGGGACGCAGGCCGTATTTTTTCAGTTTATTGTGCAGGGTTTGTTTAGGAAGGCCCAGTAATTGGGCGGCTCTGGTTAGCTGGTAATCTGTCTGCTGCAAAGCTGATTGCAGCAAACGGATTTCCAGGTCTTGCAGGGCTTGTTTCAAGGGTAAGGGCGGTTGAGTCCAATGAGGCTGGTTTTTGGGTCCGAACAAGCCGGGATGTTCCCGGGGTAAATCGGCCAGAGTAAGCAGGGGACCATCGGCCAGGTTGATTGCGCTTTCAATAACATGCTCCAGTTCCCGTACATTTCCGGGCCAGTTATGCTGCCAGAACAGCTCCAGGACTTCTGATGCTAGGCCCGTGATCTTTTTTCTTAATTTTTGCCGGTATTTTTGCAGAAAATGCTGGGCAAGTAAAGGAATATCTTCTTGCCGTTCCCGCAGAGGAGGTAAATGAAAGAAAATCACATTCAAGCGGTAATAGAGGTCCTGGCGCAGCCGTTTTTCCTCTAATAACTTGAGGGGATGTTCATTGCTGGCGGCAATTACGCGCACATTAACGGTACGGGTCCTGGTGTCACCGAGACGCCGGACTACGCCATCCTGGAGTACCCGCAGGAGCTTGGCCTGTAGCTCTCGATCTAGAGAGTTGATCTCATCCAGAAAGAGGGTACCGCCATCGGCCAGTTCAAAGAGACCGGGACGGTCTTTGGCCCCGGTAAAACTGCCGGCACAAGTGCCAAAGAGCAGGGATTCCAGCAGTGAGGGTGGCAGAGCAGCGCAATTCTGAGCAATAAAGGCATGGCGCTGCCGTTCTGGACAGGCGTTATGGATAGCCTGCACCAACAATTCCTTGCCAGTCCCGGTTTCACCGTATATGAGAATTGGCGAGGGACTGCAGGCCACCTTGCGGGCCCGGTGGAGGATATCCTGCAGAATCGGGTTCCTGGTAATAATATCGGCAAAAGTGTAGCGGGTACCATTACCCCGAGCAGGGTCAGTTTTTTTGTGACTTGCCAGTTCTTTTTGCAGGGCTAGAATTTTTTCCGATAGCTGGACTACCTGGGTCAGATCTTTAAAGATTTCTACCGCTCCCACCAGTTGGCCGTTTTCAAACATAGGGATGGTAGAAGTGACAGTGGCTACCTGCTTGCCCTGGTAATTGGTATAATGCTGGACATGGTTGAGCAAAGGCTGACGCTGGCGCAGGACATAGTAAAAGGTACTGGTTTCCTCGGTGAGGCCTGGAAAGACGTCCAAAATATTTTTCCCAATAGCTGCTGCCGGGTCTATTCCACCGATATTGGTGGCAGGTTCGTTATAAAAAATGATATTGGCTTTAGTATCAGTAACAATGATTCCTTCATCCAGATTAGCCAGGATTATATCCAATAGATGTTTGTAATCCACCCCTATATCCCCCTTTGCTGGCTGTATGGGTGAACAAATTCTCCATAGCCGGGGGAAAGTCCTTTTTTGTTAGGTTAAACTACCAATTAAGGGGATGAGATTATACTATCTCCACTGCTGCTATAATATCCCGTTGTTTAAAGCTATAACCCCTGTGTAAAAAGAAGAGAGGCCATGTGGCCTCTCTTCAGTCATCATGTTCTCCGTCATTCTGTTCTCCATCATTTATACCATCATGGTCATTGTCTTCATCACCATCGAGAACACCATCATGGTCAGTGTCAGGATTTTTAGGATCTTCTTTTAATACAAATTCTCTACCATTGCTGATTTTGTCCCCATCATCATCTTCATCAAAGTCCATAATACCATCATCATCAGAGTCACTATCGATGGGGTTGGAGCCTATGCTAAACTCCTGGGAATTAGAGAGTCTGTCCTTATCAAAATCCTCGTCACCGTCTTTCATACCATCCCCGTCTGAATCAGCTTTCAGCGGGCTGGTATGGATCACAAATTCCTGATAGTTGTTAAGGTTGTCTCGGTCCAGGTCTTCGTTTCTATCTTTAATACCATCTCTGTCACTGTCAGGGTTTAGAGGGTTGGTGTGAACAAGGTATTCCTGAAGGTTCGTCAGTTTGTCATGGTCCAGGTCTTCATTACCATCCTTGATGCCATCCTGGTCGGTATCGGCTTTTACCGGATTCAAGCCCAGGTAAAATTCCTGTTTAACAGTAAGGCCGTCCCGGTCCGGGTCAGTGTTGGCCAAATTTCGATAAATGCTGAGATGATAGCGCAATTCCCAGCTGTCAGGTATACCATTATGGTTTTTGTCTTTGCTTACTTTGGCATTGGCCGGGTTTGGGCCGCTACCAAGAAGGACTAAAGTAGCGAGAGCGATTGGAGCCATGGTAAAAAAGACTTTACGTTTGTTCATAAAGAACCCCTCCTTAATTTAAAATCTTATCCCGAGCAAGCAGTTAAATTAAGGAGGCTCGCCCGGCAGCTGGCTGGCATGGCTGTGCAGCTTTAGCCCCTATAGCTTTGTGTCGCCGCCTTTCGACGGTTTTACTCTTTTCGGTTATCATATTATACGTTTTCAAAAAGTATTTTAGGGGGGTTTCTGGGAATTAAAAAAATTTTTCCTCAGGCGAGAGAGTGCCATATTGGAGAAATGTTATGCCCCTTGTTTAAAACTGAACAATTGTGCTACACTAAAAGAAATCTCATAAAGCAGGAGGTAAAAATCATTGAAAGTAGCGGCAGCAGTGGCAAAAACCTATGATTATATCGAAGTGGAAGCGGGAGTCCAGGAGGTTCTAAACCAGTTTGGTGGCATGGAAACTTTGATTAAGCCGGAGGAGAGGGTGCTCATCAAACCCAATATGCTGGAGGGATTGCCACCGGAGCGAGCAGTAACCACCCATCCGGAAGTAGTAAGAGCGGTAATTCGTCAGGTAAAGAGGGCCGGTGGCATACCTTTAGTCGGAGATAGTCCTGGAATTGGCAGTGGCATGAAGGCGGCGGAAAAAAACGGCATAGCCGGGGTATGCCGGGAAGAAGGAGCGGAATTGCTGGCATTTGCCGAATCAGCGGAGTATTCCTTTCCTGAGGGAAAAGTAATCCGCAAGTTCCATTTGACCGGTGAACTGCAACAGGTGGATAAAGTTATCTCTCTGGCCAAAATGAAGACCCATTCCTTTATGGGCATCACCGGGGCCGTCAAGAATTTGTTTGGCTGCATAGTGGGTCCAGGCAAAGCTCAGTTTCACCTGCGCCTGAAGCGACGGGACGATTTTGCTGCTATGCTGGTTGACCTGGCCCTGCTGGTTAAGCCGGTTTTTTTCCTGGTAGACGGAATTGTTGGGATGGAAGGCAATGGCCCCCGTAATGGTTCGCCTATTCAAGCGGGAGTGATTTTGGGCGGCACTAATGGCTTTGCTGTTGACCTGGTCATGGGTCAGATGATGGGTTTCAACAGTGAGGAATTGCCGGTATCACGGCTGGCTCTGGCCCGGGGGCTGGTACCGGGGTTGAAGAGGATTGAAGTGGTAGGCAGTGGCCGGGAGTTACGCTGGAATTTTCAGCCCCCCTATAACCTGGAGTCTCTGGATGGGCGGGTCCCGCCTTTTCTGGTCCGCTTTTTCCAGAATCAGTTCACCTATCGGCCGGTTATGAATGAAAAGTGTACCGGTTGCAGCCGTTGTGCTCAGCATTGTCCACCGCAAGCCATAAAGATCGAAAATGGGAAAGCGATGGTAGACTATGAGCAATGTATTCGTTGCTATTGTTGCCAGGAACTCTGTCCCTTTGATGCTGTTATTCTGGAACAGGGATTATTGCTCAAACTGTTCGGTCGGAAAAAGTAACCAGATGCCAGTGGCAGGCATATACTAAGACAAGAAGCTTAATCAGAGCAGAAGGGATTATTGGGTCAGCTACAGCTAGCGGTATTTATGGCCTGGCTAAAGCGGCTATTAAAGAACAAACAACCCCGTGAGTACCAGGGCTCACGGGGTTTATTTTATGATCTGCACACGCTTTTGTTTACGCAGCACCAGGCGCCAGTAGATGCCTTCCCAGCCGGTGAGGGAGTGGTCATTAACAATTTGTTTGGACATTAACTCAAAAGGGCTGCGCGCTACCAGTTGTTCTACTTCTGCTTCGGTAAGGCAGCAAAGCTCGGGCAGGCCACAGCCGGGGATATCGGTCCAGAGGGCGGTAAAAACGGCAATTCCACCGGGTTTAAGCACTCTCCAGGCCTCATCTAATACCTGCTGCCGGTTTTCCTCGATGCTTTCTGTAAAAACATGAAGGAGCCCAAAGCTGTAAATGGCATCAAAGGAGAATTCCCGAAAGGGCAGATTAAGGGCATCAGCCACCAGGCACTCGAACTCTGCTTTTAAAGCCAGCCTACCGATAGCTTCAGCATCAATGTCTACAGCTACCACTTGCAGGCCTTGTTCAAAAAAATACAAGCTATCCCGCCCATTGCCACAGCCCAGGTCCAGAACTGGGCCTTTGGTAGCATGGAAAAGGGGAAGAACCCAGCGGGCAGTCTGGCTGGGTGGAGTATTTTGCGCTTTTTCACTGGCAAGCAGAGTATGAAAATCAAAGGCCATGGGCTGGTTGCCTCCTGTAATTAGACATATCCTTATACAATTTACCAGTTTTATGCTAGATAATCAACAGGAAATTTCACGAAAAAATAAAATATGTGTCTGTATTTTATGCAGGGCAAAGAACTTGCATTTTTGCCTAAAATCAGGTATTATAAGGAATGTGTTAGCACTCTATTTAATTGAGTGCTAATAGTACATAAAGAGGAGGTTTCTCAGTGATGATTAAGCCGCTTGGAGACAGAATTGTCATTAAGCCCTTGGCATCGGAAGAAGTAACTGCCAGTGGGATTGTGTTACCCGATACAGCCAAGGAAAAGCCCCAGGAAGGGGAAGTAGTAGCTGTCGGCAATGGCCGTCTGCTGGAAAATGGTGAGCGGATAGCCCCGGAAGTCAAAGTAGGTGACCGGGTGATCTACTCCAAATATGCCGGTACTGAAGTGAAATATGAAGGCGAGGAATATCTCATCCTGAATGAACGGGATATCCTGGCTGTAATCGAATAATAAGGGGGTTTAGCAAGTGGCGAAGCAGATTATTTTCGGTGAAGAAGCCCGTCGGGCTCTGGAACGGGGGGTAAATACCCTGGCTGAAGCTGTGCGGGTAACTCTGGGCCCCAAAGGCCGCAATGTGGTTCTGGAGAAAAAGTTCGGTTCCCCGCTGATTACCAATGACGGGGTTTCCATCGCCCGGGAAATCGAACTGCCCGATCCCTTTGAAAACATGGGTGCCCAGCTGGTCAAGGAAGTAGCGACCAAAACCAATGATGTAGCCGGTGATGGTACCACTACTGCGACTGTGCTGGCCCAGGCCATTATCCGCGAAGGTTTGAAAAACGTGGCTGCTGGTGCCAATCCCATGATCCTGAAAAAGGGGATTGAGAAGGCTGTAGCCGTTGCTGTTGAGGAAATCAAGAAAATGGCCCGTCCGGTGGAAAGTAAAGAAGCTATCGCCCAGGTTGCTTCCATTTCCGCTGCTGATCCGGAAATCGGCAACCTGATCGCTGAAGCCATGGAAAAAGTGGGTAAGGACGGGGTAATCACCGTTGAGGAATCCAAAGGTATCGGTACCACCCTGGATGTTGTGGAAGGGATGAATTTTGACAGGGGTTATATCTCCCCCTATATGGTAACTGATGCCGAGCGTATGGAAGCGGTGCTGAATGATCCCTTTATTCTGATCACTGATAAGAAAATCAGCTCCATTCAGGAAATTCTACCTGTTCTGGAGCAAGTAGTGAAAACTGGTAAGCCTTTGCTGATCATCGCTGAAGATGTGGAAGGGGAAGCCCTGGCTACCCTGGTGGTTAACAAACTGCGGGGCACCTTCAACTGCGTAGCTGTCAAGGCTCCTGGTTTCGGCGACCGCCGCAAGGCTATGCTGGAAGATATCGCTATTTTGACCGGTGGTCAGGTTATCTCCGAAGAACTGGGCCGCAAGCTGGATGCAGCTAACCTGTCCATGCTGGGTCGGGCCCGTCAGGTCAAGGTAACCAAGGAAGAAACCGTGATTGTGGATGGGGCTGGCTCTGCTGAAGAAATTCAGAAGCGGGTGGCCCAGATCCGCAAACAGTGGGAAGATGCTACTTCCGAGTATGACAGGGAAAAACTACAGGAACGGCTGGCCAAACTGGCCGGTGGGGTAGCGGTAATCCAGGTGGGGGCTGCTACTGAAACCGAAATGAAGGAAAAGAAACTGCGCATTGAAGATGCTCTCAATGCTACTCGGGCTGCTGTGGAAGAAGGAATCGTCGCCGGTGGCGGTACCGCTCTGGTGGATGTAATTCCGGCTCTGGCTGCCATTGAGGCTGAAGGCGATGAAGCTACTGGTGTGGCTATCGTCCGTAAGGCCCTGGAAGAGCCTCTGCGTCAGATTGCCAATAACGCCGGTCTGGAAGGCTCCGTAATAGTTGAAAAAGTCAAGAGCATTGATCCTGGTATTGGCTTCAATGCTCTGACCGGTGAATATGTAGATATGATCAGTGCCGGTATCGTGGACCCGGCCAAAGTTACCCGTTCTGCTCTGCAGAATGCTGCCTCCATCGCTGCTATGTTGCTCACCACTGAGTGCCTGGTAGCCGATGAGCCCAAAAAAGAAGAACCGGCCATGCCCGGTGGCGGCATGCCTCCCATGATGTAAGCCAAAAGAAGGCAGGGATAATTCCTGCCTTCTTTTTATGTGTCATCGTCAAGGAAGTTTTTGGCGAACTCAGCCTGGTCCAGCAAAACCAGGGTCTGATATTCATTGACCAGCAGTTTAAGCAATTTTAAAAGCTTATCAATAATTTCTCCCGTTTTCACTGTACGCTCTACAGCTTCATCGATTTCGCTGCGATGGGAGAAGGCGTTGGCGCTGAGCTGATTGGCGGCACTGGCCATAGATGAATAGGCGGAGGCAAGGGTGCCGAGAAAGCTGATGGTTTCCGAGAGCCGCTGTTTGACATACTGTAGAGCAGTTTCGGTTTCCGGGGGAAGCAGATTGCGAAATTGCTGCTCTTCCTGGCTCATGCCGCCATTCCTCCTTTCACCCTCATTTTATGCATGGATGGGAAGAAAAAGAAATATATCTTATAGTAATGGAAGGAGGGATTGGTGTGGAATGTAGCAGATGGGAAGGTCAACTGCGGGAGGTGATGGTGCAGGCAGTCTGTGCCCGCGGTGAGAAAAATCATATTCTGGAGTTTCAGCTCAAGCCCCTGCATCCAGCCAGCAAAGTCCTGGGCTGCTGGGCGGCAGATCATAACTTTTCCGGTTCTATAATTGGCGATACTGTGATTATAAATGGTGATCTGGAGCTGACCGTCTGGTATGCCTATGAGCAAAACCAGAAAACGGAGCTGCTGAGGGAGAGGCTCAACTATCTCTGTGAGATCGAACTGGAGAACCTTACTGGTCGGCTGGAACAGGGGGAAGAATTGCATTTAACTGAGGAAAAAGAACCCCAGGTCAGCTCTTATTATCTGGAGGAAGAAGAGATCAAGGGTGCGGTGGAGATAGGTTTTACCGCTGAAATCATGGGATTGACCAAATTGCGGGTATTAGCTTATCCTGCCGAAGAAGATTAAGAAAAAAGAAGGAAAAAGAAAAAAACTGTCGAAAATACAATTAAGAGAAAGAGAGAAAGTGCAAGTTGTTACGAGGAGGGAATATGATGGACTGGCGCCGGATTGCGCTGGCTGTAACCGTTGGGTTGGGGCTTGTCCTTTTTTTATTTGGTTGTAGTGGGGACAAGCCAAAAAAGGTAACTGAACGACAACCGGCGGCTGTCAGCCAGGAACAATTGAGAGCTTTTGTTACCACTCTCTCCGGGGTAATAAACAAGGAAGCAGAAGGGTATCAGAAGCTGACTGACAGTATCAAGGCCCTGGGATATGGGAAAACAACACCGGCCCAAACCAAACAGGAAGCCGAAAAACTTCTGGCTTTGAACCAGCAGTTGAGGCAGGAACTGGATGGCCTGCAAACCACTACCCGGGAAATGGAGGAAGCGGAAGGCAATATCGCTACCTGTATTTATTTGCGCAATCAGGTAGTAGAGAAATTTGTTCAGCGCCTGGCCAAATCTCCTGCGCCCAAAACCAGTGAACTAAATGGGGTTTTAAAAGAGTTACGGGAGTCAGAAAGTTTTGCTGAAGCTGCCTCCGGCAAGCTGGCTGTTTTGAAGCAACAGGCAGGCATGGAATAAGGGTTTGCGAAAACCGGCTCAAGCTGGTTTTTTTTCTTTCTTCATAGGCATAGACTTTTTTCACCGAATTAGGTTATATTTAAGGCAGGGAGGAATGAAAAATGGCCAAAAATACCCGCAAACAAACCTTATTATCTTTTGCCAAGTTATTTGGGGCTGCGTTACTGGGAGCTATCGGACTGGATCAGGTCAAAGAAGGGCTGGTATTACTGGCAGCGGTGCCGGGGACATCCTGGCCGGAAGCTCTGGTGCGTCTGGTCCTGGGCTCGGCAGCATTGCTGTTTGGGCTTTATGTGATATTGTGTTTTGTTTACCACTATGACAAGGCACGGGGACGGGTCAAAAACAAAATCAAGTTTCTGGAGTAGATGAGAATGGATAAAAAGTTTAAGATCACTGTCTATTCCAAAGAAAATTGTTGCCTATGTGACAAGGCTAAAGCCATTATCGACAGGGTGAAGCGTTACTGGGAACTGGAAGTGGAAGAAGTGGACATCACCATGGATCCGCAGCTGTTTGAGCTGTATAAGGAGAAAATTCCGGTAGTGGCCATTGATGGTGAACCGATATTTTTCGGTAAAATCAGCGAACTCTGGCTCAAGCGGGAACTGGCGAGGAGAGGAGAGTGAGAGCTTTGGAATTGAAACTGGACGAGCTGGCCGGTCTTTGTGAAGGGCTGGACTTGCCTGCCTACTGGGTGGACCGTTATGGTTTTATCCAGTGGGCTACATCTGCTGCCCTGCAGCGTTTAGGCTGGCCGGAAGGGCTCTGGCAGGGACGGCGGATCAGTGAAATGATGCCCCAGAGCCGGATTTTTGAGGTCCTGGCCGGAGGGCAGTCTCTGCGCTGTCGGGAGCTGACCTATATTGGAGAAACAATCCAGATCTCCTATCAACCTTGCTGGCGCGATGGGGAACTGCTGGGAGTCTGGGCGGTGATCGAACAACAGGAAAAAAGCTGTCTGGAACTGGAAGAAGAAGAAATAGGCGCTTCCCGACTCTTAATTCAAATGTATGAAACGCTGCTGGGTGACCTTCTATTAGGGCTGGCGGTAGTGGACAGCAATGGGGTCATCATTACCGTCAACCAGTACTGGGAAAAACTGTTCGGTGTCAATCTGGCTGAAATCCAGGGTATGCCTCTTAAAACCCTTTTTCCCGAAAGTCACATGGGTCAGGTACTGGCTACCGGTCAGCCCCGGATCGGGGAAACCTGGACCAGGGATGATGAAGTCTATTTCCTCTCTGAATTGCCTTTACGTTGCGGTGAATTGATTATTGGCGGCCTGGTCAAACTGGTGCCGGTGGAAAATGTCGAAACCCGGGATCTGGTGGCTCGCTATCAATTGCTGGAACGGAAGCTGCTTTTTTACCAGAGTGAGCTTTCAGCTTTAAAGCATGAGGAAGACCCCTTTGTGGCCATTATTGGCGAAAATCCGCACATGGTGAAAGTTAAGAATATGGCTCGCAAAGTGGCTCGCGGTGATGCTACGGTTCTGATTCTGGGAGAAAGCGGTACCGGAAAAGAGGTTTTCGCCCAGGCCATACATCGGGCCAGTCCCAGGGCTGATCAGCCTTTTATCAGTATCAACTGTGCTGCGATTCCGGAAAATCTGCTGGAAGCTGAGTTGTTTGGTTATGAGGAAGGGGCTTTTACCGGGGCGGTAAAAGGCGGTAAGGCCGGCAAGTTTGAACTGGCTCATGGCGGAACCCTCTTTCTCGATGAAATCGGGGATATGCCGCTGGCCATGCAGGCCAAAATCCTGCGAGCCTTGCAGGAGCGCCAGATTGTCCGCGTAGGCGGACACAAGCCCATTCCTGTGGACGTTCGGCTGATCGCCGCTACCAATCGGGATCTGGTAGCCATGATGCAGGCCGGGGAATTTCGCAGCGACCTTTATTATCGCTTGTCAGTAATAACTTTACAGTTGCCGCCACTGCGGGAGCGGCGGGATGATATTCCGGCCCTGGTTAAGATGTTGATTGAGAAGTTTAACAAAAAGTATCTGACTTCAGTAGAGGGTTATGACAAGGAACTGGAACGATTTTTGCTAAGTTATAGTTGGCCGGGGAATGTGCGACAGCTGGAGAATGTGCTGGAATATGCTTTTAATATGCTGGAACCAGGGCAGAAACTGCTTACTTTGCAGGATTTGCCGGAACAGGTTACCGGGGGTGGACCGCTGGGAGAAAATGACCTGCGCCTGGAAACAGTAGTAGCGCGGGCGGAGAAAAAGGCGATTCTGCAGGCACTGCAGGCAACCAGAGGCAATCGGATGGAAGCGGCCCGGCTACTGGGGATCCAGCGTTCAGCCTTTTATCAGAAGTTGAAGAAATATGGCTTGTCCGGCAAGGAGGAGGACCATGATTAAGCGATTGATGGATGCGGCCAGACAATTGCATAAAAGTACCGGTACCGTGCCGCCCCCGTCAGCGCTGGAAGATATGATGCTGGATTTGACCCGGCGGGCTTTGCATCTGGCGCGCGGTAAAGCCGAGCGCTGGGTATCCACTACCTGCGGGTATTGCTCTACAGGCTGTGGGCTCTTGCTGGGACTGGAAGGGGATACCCCGGTGGCGATCCGTGGTGATGAGGCCTGTGCAACCAACCGGGGCCAGCTCTGCATAAAAGGAGCCTATCAGTGGCGAACTCTCCGGCATCCGGAACGGGCTACCACGCCAATGGTCCGCAAAAACGGACAGCTGGTGCCGGTTTCCTGGGAGGAAGCTTTGCAGGTTGTTGCCGACAAAATACGGGAAGCTATAGCGGAACAAGGGCCGGAAGGAGTAGGTATTTATGGTTCCGGTCAGCTGACCCTGGAGGAGAATTATGCCCTGACCAAACTGGCACGGGGGGTACTGAAAACACCTAATTTTGATTCCAATACCCGACTCTGTATGAGCGGGACAGTACAGGGGTTGATCAAAGTTTTTGGTGCTGATGGGCCACCGGGTTGTTATGAAGATCTGGACCTGGCGGATTGTTTGTTGATTTTCGGTTGTAATCCGGCGGAGATGCATCCACAGCTGTGGCGGCGTATGCTCAAGAACAGACTGGAACGAGGAGCCCGCTTGATAGTAGTTGATCCGCGCCGCACCATTCCAGCACGAGTAGCAGATTTACATTTGCAGCTACGGCCAGGTACTAACATCTATTTGCTAAACGCTATTTTGCATGTACTGTTCCGGGATAATTTAATTAACCGGGAAGAAGTAGCCCGGCTGGCGGTCGGCCTGGAACGGGTAGAAGAAATCGTGAAAAAATATTCTCCAGCAGAAGTGGCTCCCCTTTGCGGGGTGGCGGCAGTGGATATTGAGCAGGTGGCTCGCTGGATTGCTGAAGCCAAGGCAGCTACCACTGTTTTTGTCCAGGGGGTTACTCAAAGTGCTGCCGGGGTGGAGGCTGTTTCCACCATTTGTACTCTTCATTTGCTGACCGGACATATTGGACGCCCGGGAGCGGCGCCTTTTTCCCTGACGGGGCAGGCGGCGGCCATGAGTGCCCGGGAGGTGGGAGCCAGTGGTTTTCTGCCTGGTTACCGCAACTGGCAGAATCCCCGGCATCGCCAGGAAGTGGCTGTTTACTGGGGGATTAAGCCGGAAGAATTACCCGCAGGTACCAATGACATTGGTACCATGCTGGACATGGTAGCCGAGGGCAAACTGAAGGTAATGTGGAATATTGCCACTAACCCGGTGGTTTCCCTGCCCGAGCAGGCAAGGGTTCGGCCTTTGCTGGAAAAAGTATTTCTCATCGTGCAGGATATCTTTTATCCAGTAGAAACCGCGCAGTATGCTGATGTTTTCCTGCCTGCTGCTCAGTGGGGCGAGAAAACCGGTACTTATACCAACTCGGAACGGCGGGTGAACCTGGCGGAACGGGCGGTGAATCCGCCGGGAATGGCCAAAACGGATCTGGAAATCATTCAGCTGGTAGCAAAACGACTGGGAGCTGAAGAGGCTTTTGCCTGGCCGGATCCGGAAGCGGTTTTTGAGGAGTGGAAAGGACTGTCCCGCGGTCGGCCCTGTGATATGAGTGGTATTACCTATGGCTTGATCCGCCAGGAGCGGGGAGTACAATGGCCTTATCCGGCCGGGGGTGTTAGCCAGCAGCGGCTCTATACTGATGGACATTTCTGGACTGATCCGGAACAGAGCCAGAGTTACGGTGATTTTAATCAGGCTGCGGGCAAGGCCTGGCTTTTTGCTACGGATATACCAGGGGAAATTTTGCGTCCAACTGAGGAATATCCTTTCTATCTAAATACCGGCCGGATTATGGAACATTACCATAGCCGGACCAAAACCAAACGCATTCCCGAGATTCAGCAATTAGCGCCAGAACCCTTTCTGGAAATCAATCCGCTGAACGCTCAGTCCCTGGGCATCAAGGAAGGAGAAAAGGTACGGATTGTTTCTCCCTGGGGGACGGCCGTTGCCCGGGCACGCTTGTGTGACACCGTTGCTCCCGGCCAGGTTTTTCTGCCCTTTCACTTCGGAGATGCCGATTACCAGCAACCAACTGCGGGCAACAACTTGATCGGCAATGTAGTTAACCCTCTCAGCCGTCAGCCATTGTTCAAACTGGGAATCTGTCGCCTGGAAAAGTGTCCTGATTAACGGACACTTTTCCGCATTTTTGGACACTTTTTATTCAAGAGGCGGTAGCCAGGTTACAACCGGTAAGTGGCATAAAATTTGCTAACTCAATATTTGCCTGGAGTAATTCTATAACATAAAGTGAAGAGAAAAACTTTCTCAAAGCGAAGGAGGGAAAAAGGATGTTCCAACAACAAGGCAAAGGGATTTTGCTGGGAGCCGTGCTGATGCTGGCTTTAGTAGTTTTGTTTACCGGCGGCATGGCTTATACTGACAGCGGTGCGTTTTGCAGCAGTTGTCACGTTATGGCAGAAGCCCATAAATCCTGGCAAAACTCGTCTCACCGGGAGCTCAAATGTAATGAGTGCCACGCCCCCCATAACCTGGCGGCAAAAATCCCCTTTAAGGCAAAAAGTGGCCTCAGAGACGTCTGGGCGGTAACTTTAGGGGATGTACCGGCCCAGATTAAAGTGACACCGGAATCGAAAGCAGTTATCCAGGCTAACTGTGTTGAATGCCATCGCACTACGGTGAGCCGGACCCACGTGGAAAAACTTTCCGGCCAGGATTGTACCTTCTGTCACCGGGGTCTGCCCCACGGCAGAACGCAAAAATAGCAGAGGAGGGATACATATGTGGCAAAAGGCGAAAAAATGGTTATTAATCGGTATGTCCATTACCAGCATTTTTGCCCTGGCTGCCTGTGGTTCTAATATTAGCAGTCAGCAGGGTGGGGTTGGCTTAAGTGAGGAAGAAGCTGTAGATTCATCTTTATGGAAGGATAAATATCCCCTGCAGTATGCCAGCTATCTGAAAAACAAAGAGGGCGGGATGACAGAATTTGGTGGATCTGATAAGGTTCCCAAGGCGGATACAGAGCCGGAAATCAAGAAGCTGTTCGCTGGCTATGGCTTTTCCAAGGATTATAATGAAGACCGGGGTCATGTTTATGCCGTTGAAGATGTAACTTCCACCAAGCGCTTAAAACCCAATACCCCGGCAACCTGTATGACCTGTAAATCCACCCAGGTGCCCCTTTTCTACAAAAAACTGGGTGAAGATGG
This sequence comes from Carboxydocella sp. ULO1, assembly GCF_002049255.1. Lineage (NCBI taxonomy): Bacteria > Bacillati > Bacillota > Clostridia > Eubacteriales > Clostridiales Family XVI. Incertae Sedis > Carboxydocella > Carboxydocella sp. ULO1. Next base: position 29,159 of record NZ_BDLQ01000031.1, read on the forward strand.
GTATTATAATACCTTGTTCAGCGATATCGCCAAACAGACTAAACATCCCATTGGCTGTTCTGATTGCCATGATCCCAAAACCAATGAACTGAGAGTTACCCGTCCTGCTTTCATCGAAGCGATGAAAAGAAGAGGTATTGATGTCACCAAGGCAACCCGCCAGGAAATGCGCAGCTACGTTTGTGGTCAATGTCACGTGGAATATTATTTTGATAAAGGGAAAGTATTAACTTTCCCCTGGGATAATGGTTTTGGTGTGGATGATATTGAAAAGTACTATGATGCCAAGCAGGGCTTCAAGGATTGGGAACATCCTGATTCCAAGGCACCCATGCGGAAGGTACAGCACCCCGAATTCGAATGGTGGATTACCGGTACCCATGGTACTGCTGGTGTAGCCTGTGCTGATTGCCATATGCCCTACATGCGGGATGCTTCCGGGGAAAAATATTCTTCCCACTGGTGGACCAGTCCTTTGAAAACTCTGGAACAGTCTTGTACCAAGTGCCATACCCAGGGCACAGACTGGCTGAAACAGAAAGTACATGATATCCAGTCCCGGACCTGGGAATTGCAAACTATTGCTTCCAAAGAAATTGCCAAGGCTCATGACCAGATCAAACTGGCTCTGGCTACTCCCGGGGCAGATCAGAATCTGATTGCCCAGGCTCAGCGCAAGGTAGTGCAGGCCCAGTGGCGCTGGGACTGGATTGCGGCGGAAAATTCCCGCGGTTTCCACAACCCTGATATGGCTCTTAACACTTTAGGTAAAGCTATCCTGATGGCCAAAGAAACCCAGGAACTGGCTCAGCAGGCGATGGCCAAAGGGCAAAAGGCACAACCGGTTAAACCGGCTCAATAAGGCAGAACTCCCGGCAAAATTTGCCGGGAGTTCTTTTTAAGTGGTAGTAAATGGCTTAAAGAACTAGTCAAAAATCATTTGCCAAATTGTTGTCGCTGACCCTGGGCTAAAAAGAATGGTACAATTTTTGCATAAGAATATACCGGGGTGAGAACGGGATGAATAAAAAACGACAACTGGCCCATTTGCTAGGGGGCGGCATCGCCATGTTTGTTCTCCTTTTTTTGACCAAAAATCAGGGTTTTTCCCTGGTTGTCCCCTCGTTTGGTGCCTCGGCTATGCTGATTTTTGCCCTGGGAAAGGGTCAGCCGGCCGAAGGGAAAACTGCTTTCTGGGGACACGTCCTGTCTGCCTTGGCCGGAGTGGCAACAGCCAAAATCCTGGGCACTACCTGGTATGCAGTAGCGATAGCGGTTTTTCTGGCTTTTCTGGTAATGCTGGTCACCGACACCTTTCACCCTCCTGGGGGTGCTACTGCCTTCCTGGCCTGTGATACAGGCCAGGGCTGGTGGTTTGTGCTCCTGCCCGTAGCCAGCGGAATAGGTATCATGCTGCTTATCCGTTATATATCCTACCGGCTCACTGAATTAATTCCTGAATCCCGGGTTGAGGTGGAGGAAGGATAACAGGTGTCCTGAAAGATGGACAGTTTTCTTTCTGATTGCACAGTAGTGGAGCAAGCAAAGTTAGCTCATTTTCCTGAAAGGTGGTTTTTCTTAGTCCAATGGAAGTCAAATTTCTCACACAAATTGGTACTGGGAGTTCTGCTACTCAGGTTAGAGAGGTTTTATTAGCTGCTGTGAAAGCGATTGTGCAGGCAGTGGGAGAGCGGGACCGTTATACCAGACATCATTCTCAGAATGTGGCTGAATATGCTAAAATCATTGCCCGTGAGCTGGATTTGCCGTCGGAACAGGTGGAGAGTATCTATCTTGCTGCCTTGTTTCACGATATAGGTAAAATTGGGGTTCCCGACCAGGTTTTAAATAAACCAGGCAAATTAGAGGAAAACGAACTGCTACTGATTAGAGAACATCCATTGATTGCTGGCCGCATTCTGGAAAGTTTCGGCGAGTTCAGGGATATTCTCCCTGCCATTACGCAACATCATGAACACTGGGATGGGAGCGGTTATCCTTTTGGTTTAATTGGGGAAGCTATTGATTTGGGTGCCAGGATAATCGCTGTTGCTGATGCTTTTGATGCCATGACCAGCGATCGAATCTATCGTTCGGGAATGCCTCAGGCCCAGGCCATTGACATTTTGAGTAAAGGAGCGGGTCAACAGTGGGACTCCCGGGTGGTGAACGCTTTTATTAACTGGTGGGAAAAAACCTATAATCCCCGGGGTCGGCACGACTGGCAAATGAAACATATACAGACTATTTATCAAAACTTTTTAAAGGATACGACTGGTGGAAAAGTATTACTCCTTGACGAAAAAGAGATCGAGCAATTTCTCAAACCTCTGCAGTGTTTTGCGGAGCTGCCCATCGAAAATGGTTTGCATTTAAGCTGGTCAAGGCAGTTATTCAGTGACTGGCTGGGGGAGCTGGGACTGGACCAGGTATATCAACAGACCTATCAACTGGTCTTCTCTGAGCTGGTTAGCAATATGCTCAAACACGCTGAGAAAGGGACAATCCAGTGGGGCCGAAATAGTGCCGGGGAAATTGTACTCATTGCCAATGACCAGGGCCAGGGTTTTGTGCTGGAAAAATTGCCGCAGAGCATCATGGTCAGCGGTTTTTCCACCAAAAAGTCCCTGGGCTGGGGACTTCCTTTTATACTGGAGCATTGCCGACAACTGGTAATTGCGAAAACGGAAAGCGGTACCTTTATTGCAATCAAACTTGGTTGTGAACAGATTGAAGACATGGGCCAGACTATTTAGGTGTCCATTTTGGTGGACTGAGTTCCATTAATAAGCACAATTTTAATATGCAAAGCCGTGCTAAACCGCCTCGGGCTGGTTGGCACGGCTTTTGCTTTGTTGTTGGCCGCAAACAACAGCGTTTGCATACCTTTGTGAAGGGAGGGAACAAAGTGGAAAAAATGTGGCGTACTGCAACAAATCTGATGGTTTTTCTCACCTTACTGGCAGTTGCCACCATTGGCCTGATGGGCAAATACTGGCTAATCGGTGATAGCCGCGGAGTTTTCATCTATGGTGGCATCTTTTTTATGATTTCCGGTATTGCTCTCTATGTCTGGAAAAGTACAGTATTTCCCAATGAGGAGGTAGAATGGCGTGACTAAACAACAGGACATGTCCAGGCGCAAGTTTTTAACCCTCCTGGGGGGTATACCGCTGGCTGGTATTGTAGTATCATCCACCTCAGTCTTTACCCAGTATCTGTATCCCCCTGAATCCCTGCGGACTCCACCCAAGCCAATGGAGGTGGCAGCTGAAGGGGAGTTAAAGGTAGGGGAGCTGAAGGAATTTGAATACAATGATGCTCCGGCGGTACTGGTGCAGGTGAAAGAAGGGGAATACAAGGCCTTTTATCGCAAATGCACTCACCTGGGCTGTGTAGTGATTTTTAACCAGGAGCAAAAAGTTTTTGATTGCCCCTGCCATGGCGGCAAATTCGATTTGAACGGCAATGTGCTGGCCGGGCCACCGCCGGCTCCCCTGACCCAGCTGGCAGTTAAAGTCGATGGTGGCAAGATTATCGTCAGTGAGAGGAGTGCGTAACCGATGAAAGCCTGGTTGATCGAACGTTTTGGCACCGGCTGGCTGGAAACCTGGAAGGAGATCAAGGAACATCCGGTTCCGCCTCATGCCTTGAATCCCATCTATTGTCTGGGTGGCTTAACCTTTCTCTCTTTTTTGATCCAGGCTGTGACCGGAATCATTCTAGCTCTTTATTATCGGCCCACACCGGAAGAGGCCTATGCTAGTATTCAGTTCATTATGGAGCAGGTTTCCTTTGGGGCCATGATTCGTTCTGTTCATCACTATGCGGCTAATATCATGGTTTTGCTGGTCATGTTGCATATGCTGCGGGTCTTCTATACCGGTTCCTTTAAAAAACCGCGGGAACTGAACTGGGTAGTAGGGGTATTGCTCTATCTGCTCACTCTCGCCTTCGGTTTTACCGGCTATCTGTTGCCCTGGGACCAGGTAGCTTACTGGGCTTCAGTGGTTGGCACCGAAATCATGGGTGGAGTACCGGTAATTGGTAAATACCTGATGATTTTGGCTCGTGGTGGATTGAAAGTTACTGAATTCACCCTCACCCGTTTCTATGTCGCCCATGTCATTATCCTGCCCTTGCTGGCTATCCTCCTGATGGGTTTGCACTTCCTGATGGTAAGGCTGCAGGGTATATCGGAAGAACTGTAAGGGGGATGGAAAATGGCAAATAGCAAATACAAAAAAGGCACTATTCCCTTTATACCAAACCATTTGCTGACTGAAGTTGCGGTTGCCCTCTTTTTTATCGGTATCATCCTCTTTTTATCCGGGCTTATTCCCCGGGAACTGGGCGAGCCGGCCAACAAGCTGGCTACCCCGGAACATATCAAGCCGGAATGGTATTATCTCTGGATGTTTGAAATGTTAAAACTGATCCCCTCCAAGATTTTAGGACTACTGGCTTCCGGGGCGGTATTCGTAGTTCTAGCTCTGATCCCCTGGTTGGATAAGAGCCCTTATCGCCGGCCCAGCCAGCGGCCAGTGGCTTCAGCAGTAATGGGCCTGGCAGTAGTAGCAGTCATTATCTTGACCATTATGGCCTGGTAAGAGAAAAAAAGGAGGCGAGGCCCATGCTGGATAAAGCCTGGGCGCTGATTGGCGGGGCTCTCGGTTATGGCGTTTTACGCATGCTGAAAGATAAAAACGGGCTGGTGCGTCCGCCGGGAGCCCTGGAGGAAACAGCATTTCTGGCTACTTGTGTACGTTGTGGGCAATGTGCCACCGCCTGTCCCTATCAAGCGATTAAGATTGCCGGTCCAGGCAGTGGTTTTGGAGTTGGCACTCCCTATCTTGCTGTCAGGGAAAATCCCTGTCGCCTCTGTGCTAATTTTCCTTGCATCAAGGCTTGCCCTAGTGGAGCTTTAAAGCCGGTCAAGGAACGGAAAGCAGTACGCATGGGAGTAGCTCGCTTAAACCGTAAAACCTGTTTATCCTGGCAGGGGATGCGCTGTGAAATCTGCTATCGCAATTGTCCTTTCCTGGATGAAGCAATTTACCTGGATTTGCAGCCCAACAGGAAAACCGGCTATCATACCATTTTTCAAGTTTGGGTCAATGAAGAAAAATGTACCGGCTGTGGAATCTGTGAACACTCCTGTCCGGTGGAACAAGCGGCAATTGTCGTTGACCCGGAGGGGCGGTGAACAAGATGAGGAAATGGACCTGGTTACGGCGGCTGGTGCAGGTACTGGTGATCGGATTACTACTAAGTCAGTTATTTGGTTTCAAATTTTTCAGCGGTGACATCAATGCTTCCAACCTGCTGGGTATTCCCCTGACCGACCCCCTGACAGCGCTGCAGTATCTTTTACTGGGCCAGCTGGCAGGAAAAATCTTGCTGGGAGCACTGTTGATTACAGCCTTCTACTGGCTACTGGGGGGTAAGACTTTTTGTAGCTGGGTTTGTCCGGTGAATACCGCAGGAGAACTGCTGGATAAGTTGCGCCACTGGCTGGGGCTGCCGGAGCGAAAACTTGACCATGGCTTAAAATACCTGGTGCTGGGGCTGGTGTTGCTTTTAACCCCCATCCTGGGCTATCCGGCCTTTGCTCCCTTTAATCCAGTGGGTCAAACCAGTATGGCCCTGGCCTTTGGTCTGGCAGGAGCACTGGTGCCCCTGTTGCTGGTGCTTGCTTTTGAGTTACTGCTTTACCGGCGGGGCTGGTGTCGTAGTCTCTGTCCCATTGGAGCCTTTTATGCCTTGCTGGGGCGACTGAGTCCCTTCGTAGTCACCTACCGGCAGGACCAGTGTGTGAATTGCCGGGCCTGTGCCCGGGCCTGTCCCATGGGAGCTGATACTTTAAACGGCCCTCTGGTGCAGAAGGAAGCGCTGGTTACTGACTGGGACTGTACCCGTTGCGGCAGTTGTATTGATGTCTGTCCGCAACAAGCTCTGCAATATGGCTGGAAACTGAAGCGAAAGGGGAGAAAAGACCAATGAATTTATCCCGTCGGGATTTTATCAAATCTATCGCTGCTGCTACGGCAATGGCAGCTGCCGGTTGTTCAGCACAAAAGCCGGGAGAAAAGGTGGGCCTGGATAAAGGCACGGTAGAAGTGGATGAATGGCGTAAAGCCACTTGCCGCTTCTGTGGTACCGGTTGCGGCATTATGGTCGGGATCAAGGATGGCAAGGTTGTAGCTAACAAGGGAGACAAGGAGTCACCGGTTAACAAAGGGCTGAACTGCGTAAAAGGCTATTTTGTCCGCAAGATTTTGTATGCTGAAGACCGGCTGAAAAAGCCCTTGATCCGCAAAAACGGCAAGCTGGTGGAGGCCAGCTGGGAGGAGGCCCTGGATCTGGTGGCCCGGAAGTTCAAGGAAGCCATTGATCAGTACGGTCCAGACTCCGTAGGGATGCTGGCTTCCGGACAGATGTATGTCTGGGAAGGATATGCGGCAGTCAAACTGTTTAAAGCTGGTATCGGCACTAACAATATTGACCCCAATGCCCGTTTCTGTATGGCCAGCGCTGTTGCCGGTTTCATGACCACCTTTGGCAAGGATGAGCCCATGGGCTGCTATGAGGATATTGAACATGCCAATGTCTTTATCACCTGGGGCAACAATATGGCGGAAATGCATCCTGTGCTTTTCTCCCGGGTAACCGCGCGCAAGCTGGCTGACAAAAGCGTGATAATGATCGATATCGCGACCCGCCGTACCAGGACTACCGAGATTGCTGATGAATATCTGCAATTTGTTCCCGGTACTGACCTGGCGGTAATGAACGGGATCGCTAATGTAATTATCAATGAAAAACTTTATGATGAAGAATTTGTCAGCAAGCATTGTGTCTTCAAACGGGGTAAAGAAAATATCGGCTATGGTCTGGAAGACGGGGCTAAATTCAAGGATGAGCCGCAGCCCATGACATTTGATGAGTACAAGGCTTATGTGGCCAAATATACTCCTGAGTATGTCCAGCAATTAAGCGGCGTTCCGGCAGACAAAATTCGCTGGCTGGCTCATCTCTTTGCCGACAAGAGCAAACGCATTATGTCTTTCTGGACCATGGGCTTTAACCAGCATGTACGGGGTACCTGGGCCAACAACCTGGTCTATAACCTCCACCTGCTGACCGGACAAATCTGTAAACCGGGAGCCACCCCATTCTCCCTGACCGGCCAGCCCAGTGCCTGCGGTACAGCCCGGGAAGTCGGTACTTTTGCCCATCGCCTTCCGGCCGACATGGTGGTGGAAAATCCCGAACACCGGGCCATTGCTGCGAAAATCTGGAATGTGCCAATGGAAAAGATTCCGGCCCAGGTGGGTTTCCATGCTACGGAAATGCTGCGGGCAGTGGACTATGGCAAGATTAAGGTGCTGTGGGTGATGTGCAATAACCCCCTGGCTGCCGCTCCCAAAGCCGGTCGCTGGCGCAAGGCCTTTGAAGAAAACAAGGCGTTCCTGGTAGTATCTGATGTTTATCCCAACCAGACCACCAAATTTGCCGATGTCGTGTTGCCGGCAGCCATGTGGGTAGAGAAGGAAGGTATGTACGGCAATGCCGAGCGACGGACCCAGCATCTGGCCAAGTGTACTTTGCCTCCTGGCGAAGCTAGGGACGATCTGTGGCAAATCATCCAGATCGCCAAACGGCTGGGCTTTGGTGACCTCTTCAACTATCCCGGGGTGGACAAATATGATGGCGCTCATCCGGAAGGGGAAAGCGAGTTGAAAAAAGCCCTCTGGGAAGAATATCGCCAGTTTACCATCGGCAAGGGCAAGGACCTGGCTCCTTATGAAGAGTATGTCAAGCACCGGGGCCTGCTCTGGCCGGTAGTGGACGGCAAAGAAACCAAACGGCGCTATGTGGAAGGGGAAGATCCCTATGTCAAGCCCGGGGAAGGCATTAAATTCTATGGTAACCACAAGGAAGGGGACCGGGCTGTTATCTGGGCCCGTCCTTATGAGCCCCCGGCAGAAGTGCCCGATGCCGAATATCCCTTCTGGCTCTGTACCGGCCGGGTGCTGGAGCACTGGCATACCGGTACCATGACCCGTCGGGTTCCGGAATTGAAAAAAGCGGTGCCCAATGCCTATGTGGAAATCAACCCGGCGGATGCGGAGCGGCTGGGTATAAAGAATGGCGATCTGGTCAAGTTGACAACCAGGCGCGGTTCCATTACCGCTCCCGCTATGATTGACGGGCGGGGCAAGCCGCCGAAAGGCTCTGTCTTCGTACCTTTCTTTGATGAGGAAATTCTTATTAACCTTCTAACTCTGGATGCTTTCTGTCCTATCTCCAAACAGCCTGACTATAAAAAATGTGCGGTGAAGGTGGAAAAAGCATGATCAACCGCCGGCAATTTTTCAGCTCCCTGGGTTTGAAAACTCTGGACTGGGCCAGACAAGCTCTGGTCCAGCTCCTCAGCCAGGAAGACCTGTGGTTGCGGCCTCCAGGTGCCTTACCGGAAGAAGCCTTTTTGTTAGCCTGCACCCGCTGTGGACAGTGTGTCAATGCCTGTCCCCGGGGGTGTTTGCGCCAGCTGGGGCCTGAAGCAGGGACAGCTGTGGGCACACCGATCCTGGCATTTATAGCTGGCAAGGCCTGTAATCTCTGCGGACAATGTGCAGCCAGCTGTCAAAACGGAGCCCTGGCTTCGAACCAGGTGGGAAAAACCCTGATAGCCAGGCTGGATGCGGAAAGATGTTTGGCCTGGCAGGGAGCAATGTGCCGTGTGTGTTATGAGAGTTGTCCTAAGTTGGGAAAAGCATTGATTTTAACAGATTTTCAATACCCCACGGTAATTCAGGAGGAATGTGACGGATGCGGGTGCTGTCAACTGGCCTGCATTCAGTCCGATCCGGCAATAGCCATAAGGAGGCGAGAAGATGGCCAGCAATAAATACTTGCTACCAATGATCTTTACCATACTGGTTACTATCCTGTTCGGCGCTACCTTCGCTCTCAGCTGGGAACCTTTTATCGCCGGCCCGCCGCCGGCGAAAGTAAATCCGCCCACTATCCCCCATACCCTGCAGGGACGGGAAGGGAAATGCATACTCTGTCATAAAGATGCCGCCGGGGTTAAAATCCCCCGCACTCCCCATCCCGACCGGGCGAACTGTCTCCAGTGCCATGTCCCCAATTAAATAAAGGTGGTGGACGCGATGGTGATTTCCGGATTGTACATTCAAGTTAAGGAAGAGATGATGGAAGAGGTGGCAAAGCAGCTGGCTGCTCTGCCCGGGGTAGAGGTGCATGGCTGCTTTCCGCCGGGAAAAATTATTATTGTCCTGGAAAGCAAAAATGAAGATGATGCCCATGAAATGGTAAGCCAGACTATTGTCAACATTCCCGGTGTCCTGGGGGCTTATCTGGCCTATTGTAATTTTGAAGAACTGGTGAGCTGAAAGAGGGCTCCTGCCCTCTTTCAGCTTGGAGAGGAGGTTAGAAGATGATTACCTGCAAATGCGGTTATCAGCACCATGACACAAGCAAAATCATCAACAAACGCGATTTGCATGGCCGCCTGCGCCCTGAGTGTGCTATCTGCGGGCGACGGATTATCATCCGTTCCGTTTCGCCGCGGGAGTACAAAGACTTGCTCAGCCGGAATAGAGCCAGTTAACAGGGACCCCTTGGAGCAAAGGGGTCCCTTGCTTTTGCTTCCGTTTAAGGGTAGAATGAAAACAAAACAGGGGGAAGGTGGAACAGGACGATGCAGGTTAATGGGATTATTCTGGCTGGTGGCCGCAGCAGTCGTATGGGAAGAAACAAGGCGCTCCTGCCTCTCCAGGGGAAAGTTTTTCTGGAACGCATCCGGCAGGCGATGTTGCCAGTAGTGAAAGATATTATTCTGGTCAGCAATGAACCGGAGTGTTATCCTGACTGGCAGGGCCTCCTGGTGACGGATATCATACCACGGCGAGGGCCTTTAAGTGGCATCCATGCCGGGTTAACTGTTTCAGACTGCCACTATAACCTGGTGGTGGCCTGTGATATGCCTTTTGTCAGCACGGAGCATTTGATGCGGTTGCGCAAGGAAGCAGAGGGATATGATGTGGTGGTGCCGCAACATGGTGATTATTTGCAGCCCCTGTTTGCTGTTTATAGTCGCAATTGTATTGCCGCCATTGAAGACTGTCTTCTGCGGGATATCCGGAAAATTATTGCCTTTTACCCCCAGGTTAGGGTCAAGTTCTTGCCGGTGGAACGCCTGGGCGACCCGGCGGAAATGGAGCAGGTCTTTTTCAATGTCAATACTCCTGCCGACTGGCAGCAGGCCCGGCAGCTGGCAGGAGAGATAGAGGAGGAAAAGCGGCATGAGTGAACGTTACTCTGTACATACTACTATCCGCTGGCAAAAACATGAACGGACAGAACTGGAGGATCCAATAATCAGGGAATCACCTCTGACCATTTACCTGAATGGCAAGGAGATGGTTTCCCTGCTCTGCACGCCCGAATATCAGGAGGATCTGGCTCTTGGCTTTCTAACGGCAGAAGGGCTGCTGGAAAACCCTGATGATCTGCTATCTGTTCGTCTGGATGAGGAACAGGGAGCAGTCTGGGTAGAAACCCTGCGCACTCCCATGATTGCAGAACAGCTTTTCCTGAAACGGTTTATCACCACCGGCTGTGGCAAGGGAACCACCTTTTACAATGTTATGGATCACAGCCTGGCCCGGCAGGAGCGTATACCCCTGCAGGTCAAGGCTGAGGATCTGGTAGAGCTGATGCGGGAAGTGCAGCAAAAATCCGAGCTTTATCGCCTGACCGGCGGTGTACACAGTGCGGCTCTCTGTCAGGGCCGGGAAATTTTGCTTTTCCGTGAAGATGTGGGCCGGCACAATGCGGCTGACAAAATTATGGGCTATTGTTTCCGCCACCGCATTCCTATGGAGGATAAAGTCCTCCTGACCAGTGGCCGCATTTCCTCGGAAATCCTGCTGAAAGCGGCCAAAATGGGAATCGGGGCCATTGTCTCCCGCTCAGCACCTACTGACCTGGCCCTGCAGCTGGCAGAAGAACTGGGTATAACGGTGATCGGATTTGTGCGCGGCAGCCGCATGAATATCTATACCAATGCAGAGCAGGTGATAGAATGAAAATACCGGTTCTGGCCTTTGTCGGTACTTCCAATTCCGGCAAAACTACATTGTTAACCAAGATAGTTTCCCTTCTCAGCCAGCAGGGTTACCGGGTGGCAGTGGTTAAGCATCATCACCATCGTCCCCAGCTGGACCAGCCTGGGAAAGATACTTACCGCTACGCCGAGGCCGGGGCTCAGGTGGTGGTCAGTGCTTCCCCGGAAATGACGGCTTTTCTGGAATACCGGCCGGAACCGCCCCTGGCAGCCATTCTGGAGAGGATAACAGATGTGGATATTATCCTGCTGGAAGGGTTTAAATGGGAACCGGTGCCCAAGGTGGAAGTTATCCGCCGGGAGATAAGACAACATCTCATCTGTCAGCCTCAGGAATTAAAAGCAGTAGTGGGAGATATCATTTTTCCTGAACTGGATATACCTCAGTTTGATATCAATGATACGGAAGGAGTGGCTCGGTGGCTGGTCGCCAGTTATCTAACCGCCAGTTAACAGTTTTGCTGGTCAGTGGAGTTATTTTGCTTGCTGCCATCTGGCTCTGGCCCTGGTTAAAAAACTTGACGGCGGCCCGTCTGGCCGCTACCGTCCTGGGTTGGGGCTGGGCGGGCAGGGTAGTAGTTTTTTTGCTGGCTTTATTACAGGGCTCGTTGCCTGTCATCCCCTTTTTTCTGCTCGCTTCCGGAGCCGGGCTGGCTTATGGATTCTGGCAGGGAGCTTTTCTGGTATGGAGCGGGGCCGTCCTGGGTTGCCTTTTGCCCTTTTATCTGGCGCGCTTCCTGGGTTACCAGTGGGCCCAGACCTATCTTGACAAAAAGGGCTGGCACTTTCAGGCCAGACCAGCTTTTGGCTTCATGGCTGTTCTAACCGGCCGCCTGTTTCCCGTGGTACCTTCCTCGGTTATAAACATTCTGGCCGGTCTCAGCCCTCTTTCCGTCCCGGTGTTTCTGTCAGCCACCGCCCTGGGTAAATTGCCCTGGACCTTGATGTATGCTGGTCTGGGGCGACTGCTGACTAAAGGAGAGCTGCCTCTCGGTTATATCCTGATAGTTGTCAGCTTTTTGCTTATCGGCTTTACTCTTGTCTACCTGAAGTATCAAAAAAACCGCTTACTCCGGGAAAAACCGGAATAAGCGGTTTTTTTACTTGACGATCAGCACCGGACAGGGAGCCAGGTGGGCTACTTTACTGCTGATACTGCCCATAAACAGGCCTTTGACTGCTCCCAGCCCCCGGCTGCCCACTACAATCATATCATAGCCTTCATATTCTGCCACCTTGCAGATAACGGTAGCCGGGTGACCATATTTGCTCAGGGTTTGTACTTCAAAGCCATCAATGCGGAAGAAATCCCGGGCCCGGGCCAGCACGGTTTCAGCATTGATGCGAGCCTGTTCCTCGAAGACAGCGGGGCTGATTTCCCCGGCCTGATGGGCCAGAACATTGTTGGGAATATCAATAACATAGAGAACTGTTATTGCCAGGCTATCATTGAGCCGCAATAAATCCTTGACGGCTTTCAGGGCTTTATCAGAGTGGCGCGACCCGTCCACTGCCACCAGGATTTTTTTCATAGGCTATCCCTCCGCTTCAGCTTATTAATATTATCTTAGCCGCTCAGGGAGAAAATTACAAGCGGGAAAGCAATTGTATGAATATTTGATAAATTACGGCGATTGGCCGCTATCTTTATTGTAATCTTTGACAGGTTGTGGTATAATGTTGCCAGCAATTTAACATGCTATTACTGTCCTTTGGATAGGAGGTGATTATGTGCTAAAAGGTGTGCTCACAGCAGTTCACGTACTATTGTCCCTGGCTTTGATCGCCACTGTTCTTCTCCAGTCGGGCCGCAGTGCCGGTTTATCTGGAGCTATCGCCGGTGGGGCCGAGTCCATTCTGGGGAAGAAAAAGGGATTGGATGAACTACTGCACAAGCTAACCACCTTTGTAGCCATCGGTTTCATGGTGACTTCACTGGTTCTGGTTATCTTGTCCAAGTAGAAAAATCCCAAGGAACATAGGGACGAGGAGGGCGAGTGCAGGTGTCTTTACTCAATTCTGTGTGGGCTATCGTAGCAGGTTTGCTCGGTTTGGCTTTTGCCGGTTATCTGGCAGCCAGTGTTCTGAAAGAACCCCAGGGAACCGAGCGCATGAAAGAACTGTCCCAGGCTATTTTTGAAGGGGCAATGGCCTATCTCAACCGGCAGTACAAAACCCTGATTCCTTTTGCGGCTGTTATCTTCCTGGCCTTATTCTTTACTCGTGGGCAATCCTATGCTGTCTCCTTCCTGGTAGGGGCAGTCTTTTCCGCTCTGGCCGGTTATGCCGGTATGACCATTGCTACCAAATCCAATGCCCGGACTACCCAGGCCTGTATCGAAGGGCTGGACAAAGGGCTGAGCGTGGCTTTCCGCGGTGGCGCGGTGATGGGGATGTCCGTTGCCGGTCTGGGGCTGTTTGGTGTGTCCATTCTCTATTATTTTTATGGTGATCCGGAACTGATTGACCCCTTTGCCTTTGGGGCCAGTGCGATCGCTCTGTTTGCCCGGGTCGGTGGTGGTATCTACACCAAGGCAGCTGACGTGGGGGCTGACCTGGTGGGTAAAGTAGAAGCCGGGATTCCGGAGGATGACCCGCGCAACCCGGCGGTTATCGCTGACAACGTTGGTGACAACGTAGGGGACACCGCCGGTATGGGTGCAGACCTCTACGAGTCCTATGCAGCGACTACTATTGCTGCCATGTTGATCGGGGCTACTTCCATGGAAGGCGAGCTGAAAATCGCCGGCGTTATCTTCCCGCTGCTGGTGGGTGCAGCTGGTTTGATCGCTTCCATCATCGCCAGCTTCTTTGTCAAGATGGGCCCCGATGGCAACCCGCAGGCTGCCTTGAATAAAGGTTTGTGGGGTACCAATATCATCACCGGTATTGCTACCTGGTTCCTGGCCAGCTCACCGGAATTCTTCGGCAAGTTCACCGAGAAATCCGATACCTTCCCCCTGGGAATGCCTCTGGGTATCTTCCTGGCGGTAGTAGCGGGTCTGGTGGTCAATGTTGCTATCGGTTATATCACTGAATACTACACCTCCTATCAAAAGGCTCCGGCCAGGGAAATTGCAGAATCCTCCCAGACCGGCCCGGCTACTAATATCATCAGCGGTCTGGCTGTAGGTCTTAAGAGTACCATGTTGCCCATTTTGGTCATCGTAGCGGCGACCTTTATTGCCCATAACCTGGCTGGCATCTATGGTATCGCTATGGCAGCTATGGGCATGCTCTGTACAGCCGGCATGGTGGTAGCCATCGACTCCTTTGGTCCGGTGGCGGACAATGCCGGTGGTATTGCGGAAATGGCGGAACTGGGTCCGGAAGTGCGGAAGAAAACCGACAAGCTGGATGCTGTTGGGAACACCACTGCTGCTGTGGCCAAGGGTTTTGCTATCGGTTCGGCGGCTCTGACCGCCCTGGCGCTGTTCAATGCCTTTGCTGAAAAGGTAATATCTGCCGGCAAGATTCAGGGCGAATTTGCACTGAACTTGCTGGAGCCCACTATCGTTATCGGTCTCTTTATCGGTGCAGCTGTACCTTTCCTCTTCTGCGCCCTGGCCATGAAGGCTGTGGGCACTGCCGCCTTTGAAATGATCGGGGAAGTGCGGCGGCAGTTCCGGGAAATTCCCGGCCTGATGGAAGGTAAAGCCAAGCCCGATTATGCTCGCTGCGTGGATATCAGTACCAAGGCTGCGATTAAGCAAATGATCGCTCCTGGCCTGCTGGCTGTGGTCAGTCCCCTGGTTGTTGGCTTTATCCTGGGAGCCAAGGCTCTGGGTGGTTTCCTGGCTGGAACGACTGTGGCCGGGGTGTTGCTGGCCATCTTTATGGCTAACTCCGGTGGCGCCTGGGACAATGCCAAGAAATACATCGAGACCGGACAGTATGGTGGTAAGGGTTCTGATGCCCATAAAGCCGCTGTTATCGGGGACACTGTCGGTGACCCCTTCAAGGACACTGCAGGTCCTTCCTTGAACGCTTTGATCAAGGTTACCGGTACTATCTCCTTGATCATTGCGCCTTTCCTGAATCTGTAATCCGGTCGAAGTTATTAAAGAGGCATTTTGCTTGCTTGTTAAGCAGGCAAAATGCCTCTTTTTAGTGGTCTTAAAGCACCATTAAAAACCTCGGAATTTTAAAGTGCTATGGGCTTAAAGGGTACCTTAAGCAGTGTCTCATAACAAAGCGATGGTTTAAAAGGGAAGTCTTTTAAGAGTTCCTCAAGGACTTCCTTCATCAATTATTACCTGGACCTTATGGCTGTTGTTTCCCCCTCGTATTTTGTCTTATACAAAGGACAAAGATTCTTACTGGAAGAAGTCCAAAAACCTATTCGTCAAAAAAGTCCTTTAAAAGAAAACGCGGGCATTGTGACCTCAATTCACAAGCCCGCTACCAACCATCCGTGGCGACAACCAATAGTCGCTAATAAGAAGATACCAAAACGAGCTTGATTTGTCCATAAGTATTTAAAATATCCTTTCACCCCTTGATTCTCTGTGCACCTGGGCCGTGAATGGAATCAAGGGTGAGCGAAGCGAAGGCCCTTGGGCCTTTACCCTTGATGAAATGAACGGCCCAGGTAAAATTCAAGAACAGGGTGAAAGGATTAGTATATAATCAAAAAGTGACAAAATCACTGACGCGTTACTATGACATTTTCACTGACGGTTGACATTGTTTCAGCCAATTTTTGTGATTATCTTGTGATAATGTCACCTTGTAGAGTATTTTGATAAAATGTCACTATGAAAAACGAGGTGCGTTATCTAATGACACAAGAACAACTAAATAGGTACAAGGTAATTTCTTCTGTAATTGATGGGAAATTATCAATCAGTGAAGCAGCTATGAGCTTAGGTCTAAGTGAACGCCAGATTAAGCGCCTTAAAAAAGGAGTGATGGAACAAGGGCCGGCGTTCCTTATCCATAAAAATACAGGTCGTAAGCCGCAGCATGCACTCACTGACGAGCTTAAAAGCAAGATTATCTCATTGAAACAATCCGATAAGTACAAGAACGACAATTTCAAGCACTTTATGGAGCTTCTGGAGGAGCACGAGGGAATAGCCATAAGTTATTCCTGTCTCCACACTATTTTGATCAAAGCAGGCATTAACAGTCCTAAGAAACGAAGGAGATTTAAACCTCATCGCCGCAGAAAGAGAAAGCCTCAGGAAGGCCTCCTTATACAAATGAATGCCACTCCTTTTGAATGGTTTGGCACTAATGAAAAGTTTGCTCTCCATGGTGCAATTGACGATGCTACCGGGAAAATAGTAGGACTCTACCTGGCCAAGAATGAATGCTTGCAAGGATATTTTGAGGTAACCTGGCAAATCGTTAACAAGCACGGTATTCCAGCAAGTATCTATGCAGACAGACACTCAATTTTTCTCTCCTAAAACGCTTCAAAGCTTACGATTGAGGATCAATTGCAAGGCAAAGTTGTTAACGACACCCAGTTTGGCAGAGCTATGAAAGAACTAGGTATAACCCTTATTCCAGCACGTTCACCCCAGGCCAAAGGTAGAGTAGAGCGACTATGGGAAACTCTTCAAAGCAGGCTCCCTGTTGAATTCAAAATAGCCGGTATTACCACTATTGATTCAGCCAATGAGTTCCTATCTCAATATATAGAGAAATTTAACAGTCAGTTTGCGGTGAAAGCTTTAGAGCCCGAAACTGCTTATAGGGCGCTTGACCAAAACATTGATATTGGCCATATACTATGTGTTAAACAAAAAAGAACCATCGATAATGGGGGCGTATTTTCTTTCTATAACAGGCACTTTAAGGTTATCTATAAAGAAACCAATCCTATTCCGCCACGTACGAAGATAGATGTATTAATAAGTCCGGTTTTTGGCGTAAAAGTGCAATACAAAAACACTGTATTTGAAACGATCCCCTATGTTAAGCCGCAAAAGACTCAAAAACCAAAAACTGAAGCTACTGAGAGAAAGCCCTATATACCTCCAGATACGCATTACTTTAAGTATGGACACAATTTGGTTAAAAGACTTACCTACGAAGACAGTGACAGGGATATTTTAAAAATGCTTGAAGAGATATTTCTCCGAAAGTATGCTTAGCTTTGCCTGGATCTAATTTTTAGGAACCTTAACCGGGCTTGATTTGCCAAAAGTTATGAAGTGAGGTTAAGTCAAGGGCGGGCGAAGCCCGTTCACTTTACCCTTGACTTAACCGAACGTAATAACTACAATTGCCAAAGCCAGGTTAGGTTCTTAGCAGGGGGTGACATTTTGTGACGATAATTAACCCTATTTTGGGGTGACATTTTCACAAGTTATTGACATTGTTTCAGCCAATTTTTCACGAAAAAATTTTTCAGCTTATTAATAACGCAGGTGTTGACAAATACGTTAAAAAACTGACAGCACTTAAGCTATTCTATCTTCTGGCCTATGCCCAGTTAGAACAATTAAAAGGTTTGCGGGATATTAGCAATAGCTTAAATAACGATCTTTAAAGTATAAGCATTGATCTTGACTCTATAAGTCATTCTCAGATATCCCGCAGGCTGAACGCATTGCCAGTAAGCATTTTTAAAACAATCTTTCAAGATCTTACATGGCAAATTGGAGAGAAAGTTGGTTTCCAGAAAATCCGTAATTCATTGGGACGTATTTATCTAATTGATGTCTCAGTTATTAGCTTGTGTCTAAGCCGTTATCGCTGGGCAGAATTCCGTAAAGAGATAGGCGGTATAAAACTTCATCTCAGGCTTAATTTGTTTGGGCAAGGGGTCCTGCCGGATTGCGCAACAATTACCACAGCAAAACATAGTGATAAGACAGAAATGGACAATCTGGTAGTTGAAGAAGGATGCAATTAATATTTTTGACCGCGGTTATGTTGATTACAAGAAATTCGGTCACTACTGTGAAAAAGGAATAGGTTTCGTAACTCGTCTCAAATCAAATGCTGTGGTGTATGTGCAAAAAGAATTGCCACTTTCGCCGGAAAGCGAAATTAGCAGGGATTACATAGCTATCCTGGGCTGGGGTTCATCAAGAATGAAGCACCCTGTACGTCTGATTGAAACAACGGATACAGAAGGGAATCAAATTACAATTGTAACGAATGTCTTTGAAAAGACTGCCGAAGAAATCGGGCAGTTATATCGCTACCGCTGGCAGATTGAAATTTTCTTCAAGTGGCTCAAGCAACACCTGCACGTCAAACATTTATATGGTCTTAGTCAGCAGGCAGTAGAAAATCAGTTATATATCGCATTGGCAACATACTGTTTATTGAAGATGATCCAAATAAGGACAGGGTGTGAAGGCCCACTGCTGACTGTAAAAAGGCTTGTTTGCGCCTGTCTTTATGAGCCCTACGAGGTATTTAGGAAAAAACTAAGTAAACAGAAGAAGCGAACGTCCAAAGGACGACGAAGACTAAATTACGAAGTAATATATGAGTTAACAGTAAGGTAAGTAATGGACGGAGAAACAGACCTTCTGAATAACCTGAGTTATGACCTAATTGTGTTGTAAAAGAAAATGGCTGACAAAATGTGGAATAGAGCTACCCTTATTACCACTAGCCGTTTTAGCCAAAGAACAGGAGATTTGAATTATATATAATTACATAAATGGTATATATACCATAATGTTTGATGACCAGAACGTAGTTGACTACCATTCATGAAATTAATGCAACGATACTGAAGGTATTTTGGAATGTTTTAATGGGTCTTTAGGGAACTTTAAAATAATCAGTAGCACTAGAATGAATATGTAATATTTTGTCACATTTTGTCACATATATTTACAATTTAACCAAATCATTGTATAATATCCATAACCTGAATCCGTGAAATAGTTATAAATATCTTTCTATAATGTTTAGTATAACCATCATTACCTT
Organism: Carboxydocella sp. ULO1; assembly: GCF_002049255.1. Taxonomy (NCBI): domain Bacteria; kingdom Bacillati; phylum Bacillota; class Clostridia; order Eubacteriales; family Clostridiales Family XVI. Incertae Sedis; genus Carboxydocella; species Carboxydocella sp. ULO1. The sequence continues at coordinate 48,222 of NZ_BDLQ01000031.1, forward strand.
TACGACACTAGGAAACACCTTCCTTTTTGGTGCTGAAATTATCGAAATGGTGAAACGTCTATATCATCCATAGGAACAAATTTATGGAATTAAACGGTGCTAACAGATACAGCAATTTTTTAATCATAAGGGCGGAACATTCCGGAATAAAGCCATTCCACAGGTCTTCTGCTATATCCAAAATTTGGGTTATGTAGGGCTCGATGGATATTTGTTTATTTTTGCTGAAATTTTACGAGGTTCTCCGGGGTGAAATTTGATTAAAAAAATATTCTACCATGTCTTAATTAAACTTTCTTTTTCGCCTTTTCTGCCTTGGAAAACGCATTATAAATCATGGATTCAGGTATAAGTTATTAAAAAAGTCATATATTTTCTGGGGGAGGTAAAATACATTTATTAAAGTAACAAAATGTAATGGAAAAATTGCAAAGTTTATGAGGGAGGAATGTAAGTGATAGTTTTTATTGAACCTGTAAATAAAAAGATAGATACGTATACATCTGCACCACCGTTAGCGATATTGGAACTTGCCTCTTGGGTCAAAGATAGACTTGGTGTTGAGGTTAGAGTGGTGGACGTGCCTGTTGACTACGGATTTCCTGTCACCAGTGAGGGTAAAGAAATTGTTTTCTCAAAACTCATAGAGGATTTGAAGGTATGGTCTCCTATGGCAGTAGGAATATCTTGTACAGGAGTAGTATTAATGGAAAATACAAGGGACATGCTCCGGAGAATTAGGCAGGAATTTCCTGATTTATTTCTTTTTGCTGGCGGATATATGCCTACTCTTCATTACCGTGAGTTACTTTATGACTGGCCGGTAGATTTAATTGTAGTTGGTGAAGGAGAAGAGGCTTGTACCCAAATTGTACAGTGCCTTATGGCAGGGGAAGATCCCCGTAAAAAATCAAATGTAAATTTAGCGTGGCGGGAAGGAGATAAAATTGTTGAGACAAAAAGGGCACCTTTTTTTGATTTAAATATCAAGCCCTATATTGATTTATCTTTGCTAAGACATCCTGAAGCTTATTCATTGCTGAGCTATATTTCGAGCCGAGGATGTAGTTATAAGTGCTCATATTGTGTGGAAGAATACATAAGGCCGCACCGTAGATTATTAAAACCTGACTATGTAAGAGAAGAAATAAGGAGACTCAAAGAAATAAGTGGAAAGAATACACTTTTTCTGTTTGATCCTCTTTTTGGAGGGACAGATCGGGAGGTATTTGAGTTTTCTTCTATTTTCCGGGAATTGGGCCTTAAATTTATCTTTGAAACTAGAAGTGACGTGTTAAAGGCGTCTTATGTACCGATGTTAAAGGAAAACGGAGCTATAGGGTTTGCGCTAGGGTTTGAATCGGCCAGTTTTGATACTTTGAGGAGAATGAATAAAGTAAAAAATAAGCATCACTACGATTATTACATAAATAACACCCGCAAACTTTTCTTAGAAGCAACTAAAAATGATTTACCCATATTCCTCAGCATGATGATGGGCTATCCTGGTGACACTGAGGAAGACTTAGAGATTACACGTAAATTCATTTGGGAACTGAATGAAGAGGCCAAGGCACTCGGAAACCCCGGAGGTTATATTTTTCTAACTTATGACGTAAGGATACCACCCAATACTAAGTTCTATGATCAAGTAAAAGCAATGCCCCCAGAAGAGGGTGTAACATTTGAAGATGAAGGGATCTACGGCTATAACCAAATTGTATCTGCTTCACCAGGACTTCACAGGGATCAGATACGAAAATATGCACAAGAGATATTTTCTTACAGTAAATACACCAAAACCTGTAAGGAGACTTTATTTAAAATGGCCCCCTTCATGCGTATTCCACCTCAAGGGGTTGCCAGGCTTCGGGAACTAGATGACTGGTATTTCTATCCTGGGACTAATCGTCAGGTATTTAACATACAAGAAATTATCCGCAGGTATTCCAATTTTAAAACATTGGTTAACAAGATTCATGAAGAGAGTCGAGCACAATTTATATATGATAGTAAAGACAGACAATTGTATACTTAATGGAGGGTTACCAAGTTGCAGACTTTATGGGCTTTATTGAAGATATCACGATTGCATAATACAATTCCACTCGCATTCGTTCCATTCATGGGGGCGATCGCTTTCAAAAATGTTATACAAGTTGGACAGTATATATCCTGGCAATGTTTTTTTTTCCTAACCGTGTCTTTCCTAGCCCTAATGGTTGCTACTGCTATGATAAATGATTTTTTTGATGTAGACATAGATAAAATAAACAGGCCAAACCGTCCCCTAGCAAGTGAGAAAATAACTCCACAGACTGTAATAATAGCTGCCACCTTGCTTACAACTGCGGCCGTATTGACATTATGGATTGTGTTTGGCACTGTAGAAGGATTAATTGCAGTCGCCACAAGTATCCTGAATTTTCTTTACTCCAAACATTTAAAACTGACAGGTACTTTTGGAGAAGCAATTATTAGCGCAAGTAACGGGTTGGGCCTTTTCCTAGGGGATTATGCTGTAAACAACACAATCAGGTTCTCAACAATATTTTTATATGTGGTGATGTTGGGTTTTTTTCTCGCTTTTACATGGTTAGCCACTATTCCTGATGTTAAGGGTGATTCATTAAAATGCAGTAAAACATTTGCTGTTACAAAAGGAGTTGCTGCGGCGGGAAAATATGCTTTTATTCTTGCAATATTTACTGTGCTCGTTACTTATTTATCTGTACCCTATGTTAGGCATCCACTTAATTACGGCTTAGCTTTATCAGCTATTCACATCTATACAGTAGTATCTTTTGCTTTGGCTATGCTTAATGCTAAAAGAGAAGATTTTAGACTATTTTATTTTCTAACGGGATTAGCTACATATCTTGAAGTGGCCGGGTTAGTAATTATTTCTGCTTTGTTATGATATGTTTAATAAGCATACAGGGAGTTGTTAAATATGGGCGAAGGCAAGGTGTTAAATTATTTAAAAGAGCAGATAAAAAAAATGGGTTTGTGCTTTTGGGCCTTATGGATCCTGACAATGTTGATAAAAGGAGTATAGTACCTTTCGTCAAAGGTCTTGAGGAAGGAGGAGCTGATGCTATCTTATTGGGTGGTTCTACGGGAGCGGATGGTGAGGTAATAGCGGAAGTGGCTAAAACTATAAAGGATTCCCGGATAAAAATACCGCTTATCCTTTTCCCGGGTAATGCTGGGGCAATAACAAAGTATGCAGATGCAACGTATTTTCTGTCTATTATGAATACGAACGATGCATACTGGGCAGTACAGTACCGAGTTCTAATGGCTCCCTATGTAAAAAGATGGAATGTTGAAAGCATATCGGTAGCTTACATACTAATGGAAGATGGAGAAACAGCTGGCTGGGTTTCATGTGCTAGAGTTATACCTAGAAGAAAATCGTATTTGGCAACTCTTTGTGCATTAGCGGGGGAATATTCAGGTTCGGACATAATTCTTCTTGATTCGGGTTCCAACAGCCACATGGATATTCCTGTAGAGGCTATAAGTGATATAGTCGCTAATGTTTCCAAACCGCTTATTTATGCGGGAGGCATAAAAAGCATTGAACAGGCAAAAAAAGTAGTAGAATCAGGAGCCGCAGGAGTACAAATTGGCTCATTATTGGAAAAAACTGAAAATGTGGCGGCGATAATAGCTAAATTTAGAGCGGCCATGTGGGAAGGGTACTGTCAGAGGAAAAACCGAACTTTCGGAACAGAGTTGATTAATAAGGAGGTATCAGAGCTGGTGTGAAAAAAAATGAAACAATTGGGAAAATAGGCGAGATTGATACCATTACCAGAATGCTGAATTATATGGACAGATATCCTAATCAGTATAACAAACCTTTTGGTGCTGATGCTGAAATTCTTGAACTTAGTAAAGGAATAGTACTGGCATTAACAATAGATACGTTAGGAAAAGAGGATTTTGTGGCAGGATTTGATTCTTATAATGCAGGGTGGCATGTTGTAAATGCCAACTTCAGCGATTTGGCGGCAGTAGGAGCCCAGCCTGCAGGTATCCTTATCTCCCTTGTAGTACCCAGGGACTTTCCAGCTGATAATATTGTAAAAATAAGCCAGGGAGCAAATGACGCTGTTAGGGAATTCGGAGCATACATTATGGGGGGAGACTTGAATTATGGTGCGGAACTGCAACTTACCGGGTGTGCTTTCGGTTTAGTAGAACAGGGAGGTGCCATAACAAGAATAGGAGTAAAGCCTGGAGATTATGTCTATATGACTGGGCATGTAGGGGGATTTAACGGCGCCGCCATCTGTACCATCAAAAACCTTGATTTCTCACCCTTTCGGGGTATTAGGATTAGAGCGCGGGTAGAAGCAGGTAAGCTTATAAAAAAATATGCTTCTGCTTGCACCGATACCAGTGATGGTGTCTTAAGTGCTATTAATAATTTGATGATGGTGAACAAGGTGGGTTTTTGTCTGGAAGACAGACCTGAAATATATCTGCCTCAAGCCTTACAGTTATGTCAAAAATTACGCTATCCTTCAGAATTACTTCTGGTTGGGGAAGCAGGGGAGTACGAACTTCTTTTTACAGTTTCCGAAGAAAAAAGAAGACAGTTGCTCGATGCATGCTTTTCACAGGGAATTGTGTTAACTTATTTAGGGCGTGCAACAGATTCTAGTATCTGTACCCTTATTAAAAACAACAATGATTACATACTTGATCCCAAATATTTTAAAAGACTTTATCAGGAATCTGCCTCACCAGAAGAATATTTGGAGAAATTACTTACTTTTGGGTTTAGGGTTTAGACATACGGTAATATCTCAAGACAATAAGGTCGAAATTTTCTAATTCAGTTTTTTAAAAAGATAACATAAATCCACCCTGTTTCCAAAGTACCTGGAAACAAGTTGCAAAAATGTAACTGGGCTTTTGATGATTACTAGTTTGAATTCCCTCCTTTGTCCCTGGGCATGTAAAGTTGGTTGCTGCGCTGAAGAGCATCAACCATACACACTAATTTGCGTGGAGAGAACCAATGCGCAGCGATAATTTTTTAAACGTGGCATCATCTATCAGATGTACTGAAAATTGCTGCTGGGGTCCAGGCATCATGGCCGGTCAGCAACTTCGCTGGGAATGAGCACTAAACCTAAAGTGCCGCTTTCGCCCGTTCTGCTGCACATGGGAGGGGAAACAATAGGATGTGCAAATTACGCGAAAAAAGTGCAAACCATGAGCTGTAGGTCACTCTATATAAAGGGTCAAGCCTCAAGGAGGAGAATATCTGTCTAGAAGCAATCTCATGATTACATTGTGCCTGGAAAAGCAGCAAAAAGGAAGTCTAATATCCAGTTTTTAAAGACCAATTTAGTACAAAAATGAAGGGTTATTTTACGGTTCTGGTTAAGTTTATAAATTAGGATACGAGCAAAGTGAAATTCTATGATGAAGTATGGAGAAATTAAAATCCTATTTAGGGAGGAGGTTTGAAAGATGTTAATTTTGCAGCGGTTAACCGAAGATATTGAGGCGGTAGAAAATCTGTTAACAAAAGAAATCAGGGATGCAAATCTTCCAGGATCGATAACAGAGGCCTGCTATTACGCTGTTATGTCAGGTAGCAAAAATATAAGACCCGCTATTTTGTTAAATATTTGTAAAGGTCTTGGCGGAAGAACGGAAGACGGGTTATACCCGGCTGCAGCTATAGTTTTGCTACACAATTCTACTATTGTTTATGATGATATTATTTGCAAAAACGAAATAAGAAGAAACAAGCCATCTGTATACAGCAAATTTGGAGCAGCGATCGGTATGCTGGTTGCTGATACTCTTCACTCATTGGCCTTCAAAACACTCTTGCATGCCAAAGGATTTTCATCTGAAACCGTTCTGGCAATGTTGCAAGTACTTTCTCAATACAGCGTAACATGTTTTGGTGGCGTGGCCGGGTATCTAAAGAGGCAGAAAGAAAATTTCCTGATATTAGCAGAATTAAATGACCCTGCTGAGAAATGTAAAGCACTTCTTGAGATTTTTAGTGAACAGGATTATCTAGAAACAGCCCGGATCAGGACAGGCGAAATTTTTGGTGCGGCGGCTAGGCTGGGAGCTTTGGCGGCTGGGGCATCTAACACTTGTCAAGAAGAAGTATACCAGTATGGTGTAAAACTTGGTACGGGATTTCAACTGGTTGATGACGGACTGGATTTTATTGATGGAAAAGACCTGGGAGGCAAGCCGTCAGGAAGAGAACTCAAAGAAGGTAGAATGAATCTGGCAGTACTTTTTTGTCTTCGTACGTTTTCTAAGCCGGTTTTTCTAGCAAAAGTAATTGGTTGCAATAATCCAGACAGATTTGCTTTAGAGAAAGCCCTACATGAAATTAAATCTTCTGGTGCTCTCGAATACAACTTTTATAGAGCAAAGAAGCTGATAGATGAAGCATTAACCCACCTCGAAATTTTACCTCCATCGCCATACAAAGACATCCTCCTTGAATTTCGTTGTGAAACCGCTTTAAATTACTATGGAATAGAAAACTTTTTAATAACCGAAGATAACGGGAGTCCTATACATTAACTGGTTTAAGAGGGTGAGAAACAATTGAAAATCGGTAGTGTAAAACTCGACAAAAACGAAAATCGCTTTGGCTTTTCACCAAAATTATTGAATTTATCATTTCCAGTAATATTAAACAGATACCCAAGTAATGAAACAATCGATTTGATTGAGAGTCTGTCATCATTCTACAGTGTACGTACCGAAAATATTTTGGTGACAAATGGTTCCTCCGAGGCTTTGGAACTCCTTTTTCGCTTTATTAAATCATACAGATACGTTGTGGTTCCAAAACCTTGTTTTTCTGGCTATAGAATTTTATCACAACTCCACGGAATAGTTTTTAAACAGCCAGTTCTTGACCTGGTTGATCGAGACGATGAAAATCTTACCGAGATGATTAAAGGGAGTAATGTTTTCCTATTAAGCAATCCGGTTAATCCTTCGGGTAGGTTGTTTTCACGTAACAAACTCAGGAAACTGCTTGAGTGTTTTAAGGATGTTCTTTTTATAATTGATGAAGCATACGGAGAATATTCCGAGACTACGGTTACGGACTTTATCCAAAATTATTCTAATCTGATAGTAATTAAGACTTTTTCAAAAGCATACGGTTTAGCAGGTTTACGTGTTGGTTACATAATTGGTTGCAGTGAACTAATCAATAGGTTACGTTCCTTCAAAATTCCTTATAGTGTTAACAGTATGGCTTTAATAGCGGCTAACATTGCCTTAGAAGACCAGGAACATCTTAAAAAAGTAATTGCTTGGACAAAAGAAATGAGGGATTATCTAGCCCGGGAACTCATATCGCGTCAGTTTGTCGTGATTCCTTCATATGCTAATTTTCTTTTAGTAAAACCGCCTGTAAATTCAATTGCGCTGTGGAATTTTCTTTGTGAAAAAGAGATATTTGTTCGTAGGTTTAACGGCGAATTGGAAGGATGGTTACGGATAACTGTTGGTCCCCAAAATGAGATGGATACTTTATTGGCGGCGATAGATATTTATTTAAAGAATAAAAGAAGCGGGTGAGAATGTGGATTATGAAGTTTTGTTTAACCAATTGGTTACGTTTATTCCCCAGGGAATAACTAGGAAGGAAGCAGAGATTTTAATAAAGCAGTTTATTAACAACATTAAAGGTCAACCATTACTTAGGGTTATGAGTATTATTGCCCAGCAAAGTGAATTTACAGTGGAAAAAATGTACGACAGTATCGCCCAATATTACGAAGCGGCATTTTCAGAGCGTAAGCACATAATGGAAAGTCTGACTCTTATCAAGCATAACAAGAGGTACTCTCTGGCTATTGATCTAGGCTGTGGAACTGGGTTATCAACGCAGGCTTTGTTAAATATTGCCGATTTTGTTATTGGTTTGGACATTAGCAATAACATGTTAGCTAAAGCTCGTAAACGGATAGATTCCACTAAAGTAAAGTTGCTCAAGGCTGATTTTACAGAAAATATTCCTAAACTAGAAGAAAGGGCTGATTTCATTTTTAGTGTGGGAGCCACCCGTCATATTCCCGAGGGAAAGGAGTTTGTTTTCCTTGAAAATGTTGTGAAACTTCTAAAACCCGGTGGGGAATCAATCATTACTTTTGTAACTCCGGCAGAAAATTTGGGATCAGCCTATTTAGACTATATCATACGTAACTGGATGGAATCTAAAGGCCTTTGTGAGAGGAGATTTTCTGTAAAAGAAATCAAGGACTTATATAGTAAGACTGGACTTACTATAACTGAGTTAAAACTTAAAAGATCGGGTTTTCTTTATGATAAGGTATTTGTTTGTGCAGTAAAATAAAGGTTAATTGGAGTGAGGCAAGGTGGGGGATAAAAGCTTTTTTAACATCCAGAAACAATTGTTAACTCTCTATCTATGTATAGCAGTGGGGGGGATAGGTATGGGAGTAGTTATTCCTCTTATCCCTCTGACCCTGCGGGACCAGGGCATAAGTACAACAACTATCGGGCTAATCGCAACCACTATGTCGGTGAGCGGAGCTCTGTTTGCAGTACCCATCGGAAAACTGGTAGATAAGTTCGGCAGCAAGGTTGTTCTGCTGACAGGTTTGGCTATCTACGGGGTTTGTATGCTGATTTTTCCCTTTGCGAAAACAATAATTTCTTATTATATAATAAGAGCTATTGAAGGTATTGGCTGGGCTGCTATATGGGTAGGAACCGAAACTATAATTAACTTGTTGAGTAGTCCGGAAGACCGGATTCGTAACCTTGGTTTATATGGGGTATTTACCGGTTTGGGAATCGGTGTAGGGCCTCTCCTGGGAATGACTGGATTGGAAAGGTTCGGTAATTATTTTCCATTTATAATAGCCTTTGTCATTTCCCTCCTGGCCATGTTGATGGTCCTCTTTTTTGTGGAGAACATTAAGGCGAGCTATAAGAAAGAAAAACAGGTGGATAGTTATTTAATTTTAGGGTTAATCCAACTTCCCTTACTGGCTGCTTTTCTTTATGGAGTAACCGAAACAACGGTAACCTCTTTTCTGTCCCTTTATCTCCGTGAACTAGGTCTTAACAGTGTTGAGACGGGGACAATTATTACCATCTTTGTGCTGGGGGGAATTGCAGTACCTCCCTTAGTGGGATTCTTTGTCAAGGGTTTAAACAAGTTTATTATACTTTTGGCTGCGGGTTTAAGTTTGACGGCATGTACTCTGGCCTTCCCCTGGTTTAAAACTTCTCTATTATTGAACGGGGGAACCTTGATTCTCGGTGGCAGTGCGGGGCTTTTGTATGTAACGGCCTTGTCTATAATAGGTGACCGAGTTGACAGAAGCCACATGGGCACAGGCAACGCTTTGTTTACCAGTTTGTATGGGATAGGAAGTATTGTTGGTCCGATAACGGGAGGAGTCAGTTACCAGTATTTCGGGCCCAGGTTTATATTTTATCAGATTGCTGCCATGGCTGCAGTTGGCTTGATTCTTATATTGATAATCAGGTTAACTAGTTTGATTTACCGTAAAGTTTTAGGCGAAAAAGAGACTATTGGAAAGGAACGTGAGTCTTATGAATAATTTTTATGATGTTATTGTTATTGGGGGCGGTCCGGCCGGTTTAAATTTCGCACGTAATTATGGTGAAGGCTGTCTGGTACTTGAAGCAAAAACGGTTGTTAACAAAAATAAAGTCTGTGGTGAGGCGATTTCCCAAAAATGTCTGGAAGAATTAGGTTTTGATACTCTCTTAAATAATTATAATTTCATTTACAAGAGAATCAAACGGTTTCGTATATATGGTCCTGATATGAAATTCAAGGAGACAAAAGATCTGGAAAATGAAGAATTAATTGTTGACCGTGACTGTATGATTAAATATGTGGCTGTAAAAGCCATTGAGGCGGGAGCAAAAATCAATGTTAATGAAAGGGTACACCAAGTTATCCGTTTACCTGATAAAACTTTGGAAGTATTAACAGGTAAACAAAGCTACCGTTGTAGAATTGTGATTTTTGCCGACGGCATTAAATCAATGGCCCGTTTACTGGGATTTTCTTTACCTTTTGGGAATCATGTGGCAGTCTGTTTTCAGTATGAAATGGCCAATGTCATTTATGATGACGAAAGTGTGATTGAGTTTTTTCTTTGCAAGGAAAAGGCACCGGGGGGATATATCTGGATTTTTCCTAAGGGAAATAATCTGTTTAATGTCGGGGTTGGTCTTGAAAGAAAAATGAGAATAAACCCGGCTTTTGCCTTGGATAGGTTTATAGCCGAAAACCCCGTAAGATTCAGGAATGCATGTCCGGTGGGAATAGGAGCCGCCATGGTGACTATGTCAGGACCTATTGCAGACCCGGTCGATGATGGTTGTATTGTTATCGGAGAGGCAGCCGGCTTTGTGGATCCACTAACTGGCGGAGGAATTAGATCTTCCGCCAAATCAGGTAGATTAGCAGCTATGGTGACAAAAGAAGCTATACGTTTTCATGATACTAGCAAAAAGTTTTTGCGGGGTTTTTATGATGAATATATGAAAGAAGAAGGGAAGAGTTTTCAAAATAGTGCAAGGTACCGTGATCTTTTAGGGAATTTTACAAACGAGCAATTGACTGAATTTCTTCTGAAGGTATCGGTAGATGAGTTTTGTGCCGTAAGCTTTTAGGGGGATTAATTATGCTTGCTTCTATAGAAATTATACAGTTACGCAAAGACGAGCATTTGCAAATATGTATAGAAAACGATGTGGAATATAGTATACGTACCACAGGATTTGAGAATTTGGTCTTAAGCCAGCAATCACTTCCTGAAGTAGATTTTACAAATATAGACCTAACTTGTGAAATTGCAGGTAAGAAACTCTATGCGCCGATTATAATCTCGGCCATGACGGGCGGTACGGATTACGGTCATTATATAAACAGAAATTTGGCGGCAGCTGCCCAAGAATTAGGTGTGGCCATGGTTACCGGTTCCCAGCGGATAGCGATTGAATATCCGCAGTTTGCCTCTTTTTTTCAAATACGCGATATTGCCCCCGATATTCTTCTGTTTGGCAACCTCGGAGTAGTTCAGCTTAATTCCGGATATGGGATAAATGAATGCCAACAGGCAGTTGATATGATCGGGGCAGACGGTTTGACCCTTCATCTTAATGTACTGCAGGAATTAATTCAACCAGGAGGAAACACTAATTTTAAAGGTTTATACCAAAAATTACGAGAATTAGTGGAGAGGGTTAATTTCCCTATTATCGTTAAAGAAGTGGGGTTTGGACTGTCCAAACAAACTATTGAGAGTCTTGTTGATATCAATATAATGGGAATCGACGTAGCAGGGGCAGGAGGCACTTCGTGGATTAAGATTGAGAACCTGCGCCGGGAAGCGACGCTTCCAAAGGAAGTACTTCTGACTTTGGAGTCTTTGGCTATTTCGACTTATGATTCATTGCAGATAGCAGTGGCAAGAAAAAGGGACAAATTGGTAATAGCCTCCGGTGGGATCCGGACGGGAGTTGATGCCGTCAAGGCCCTAATTATAGGTGCCGACTTGGTAGGAATGGCCCTGCCTTTGCTTAAACCTGCAACTGAATCGGCAGCAGCAGTGAAAAGGTTTTTGGAAAATTTTATTTGGGAAATGAAAGTTGCCATGTGTTCATTAGGAGTAGAAACGTTAAAAGATTTAAAAAAAGTTGGTTTCAACGAGGTAGGTGGAAAGATATAAGATGGAAACAATTTTTGCCGATATGTTGCGGGATTTGAACGGGTTTCTGGAATCGCAGGTAAGGAAACCAGTCAATGAAGATGTAAAAATACTTTACGAAGCAATGGCTTACTCCTTGTTAAATGGCGGGAAAAGGATTAGGGGACTACTAACCATGTCGGCATGCCAAACTTTTTGTGGTTCTTATAAAAGGGCGCTTCCTACAGCTTCAGCTATAGAAATGATACACTGCTGGTCCCTTATCCACGATGATTTGCCTTGTGTGGATAATGATGATTTCCGGAGGGGAAAACCGTCTCTGCACAAGGTATATGGTGATGCTATGGCGCTTTTTGCTGGTGATAGTCTTCTCGTTGGGGGATTTAATGTATTGATTGAAGGGAACCGCGCTTTTGGATTAGAGCATGAACTTATCGTAGATTTAGTCAAAGAAGTCAGTTTGGCGGTTGGGCCACTTGGACTGTTGGGGGGCCAGGCTATGGACATGGAGTATCAGGGTAAAGTTGTTGACTTTGATACTCTGAGTTCGATTCACCACTATAAAACAGGGGCCCTTCTGAGGGCTTCAGTCTATACAGGTGCCATGATAGGCGGAGCCAATCCCGAAGCCCTTGAGGGAATATCGAAATTTGGCACGTATTTGGGAATTGCTTTTCAGATAGTTGATGATATTTTGGACGTAATCGGCGATAAAGAGAAAATGGGTAAAAGTGTAAGAAAAGATAACAGGGACAAAAAAAATACTTATCCTGCGTATCTGGGAATTGAAAAGTCAATCGAAGAAGCTGAACGGTTATATAACATGGCTTTAGTTGAGTTAGAGAATATGGGAATAAAATCATCTCTTCTGCATTCACTAGCGACTGCAGTGATTTATAGAGATAGATAGGAACTCTAGCAGCGATACACTTTAGCTGTAAAATGAGGTTAAAATGTAGTATTATAACATAATTAGGCTTCATTTCACTTTGGGTTATATGTTTCTTGCGAATATAAACAAGATTTGTTTTTACTTAATTAATGTAAATAATACAAATTTTTGTTTGTTATTTTTTTAAAATTTAAATTTTCAAAATTAGTTCAGCATTTTTCAAGAGGTTAACGGATGTCTTTAACTTAATTAACTGACAAACTCGGAAGATTTATTGCTGAAAGGATGGTTGCAGGTGTTTTTTGTACTCCGAGTTGCATTGAGACTTCTTTTATCACGAAAACGGCAGAGCGTTATAACAATATTAGGAGTTGCTATAGGGATAGTCGTACTAGTCGTAATCATTTCCATGGCAGAAGGTTATAAGGAAAAATTCATAGAAAAAATCGTGCGCAACACACCCCATGTAGTATTAAAGGCTGAAAAGGTCGTATATAAAACTGTTAATTCCTATTTAGATAGAGCTGTTTGGGTATCCGGTTCACAGAATGATCATCAGATAATTCGACAGGTAAGCAGTCTTATTAATACCGTGACCGGTGTACAAGGTGTTAGAGCTGCTTCACCTGCGGTGGTAACCGAGGGCATGATAAGTAAAAAAAATAAAAATGCTTCTGTGATAATAAAGGGCGTTAAGTTAAACGAAGAAAAACTGGTTTCCGATGTGCTGGCCAATATTACTGAAGGTTATATACAGGATAATAATTTTTACCGGGGTATTTTACTCGGGACGGCACTGGCTCAAAAACTGGGTGTAGCACCTGGAGATAGAATTAAAATAGTTTTACCGTCTGGCAGCAGTGAGGAATTAGAGGTGCAGGGCCTTTTTAAGAGTGGTGTCTGGGAAATCGATACTGGTGTTGTTTATACACACATAGGTGTATTGCAGCGAATGCTGAACATTCAGGGATATGTCAATGAAATCAACATAAAAGTTAATGATGTGTTTCAGGCCAATCAGGTGGCAGAAAGGTTAAGTAAATTAACCGGATACAAAACGGTGAGCTGGCTAACAGCGAACACTAATATTATTTCGTCGATCGAACTGACCAATATTTTTCTTTACTTGGTGGTTTTATTTACGGCGGCTGTAGCCGCCATGGGAATTGCCAATGTACTTATTATGGTTGTGATGGAAAAGGAGAAGGACAGTGCCATTCTTAGAGCTATGGGAGCATCTTCTCGGCAAATCCAGTTGATTTTTCTTATCCAGGCTTTAATGATCGGAATAATTGGGTCAGTTATTGGGTGTCTAATAGGTTTTGCATTAGTGATAGGTATTTCCATGGTTCCCTTGCATTTATCTGGTGATGCCTGGTTTATTGAGACGGAGTCATTTCCGGTAAAAGTGGAACTTTTATATTTTTTGACAGCATCAGCTTTTTCGATTTTAACCAGTCTGCTGGCCGGATTAATTCCGGCCCGTAGAGCGGGGAAGGTGTTGCCGGTCGATATCCTGCGGGGTGAAGTATAAATGGAAAAAGAGATTATTGTAGCCAGGGGTTTAGTAAAGACTCTTGTAAAAGGGGAACCTACCAATATCATTGACGGCGTAGACATTAAGATTATGTCTGGTCAGTTCGTGACCATAACAGGTCCGTCGGGATCTGGGAAGAGTTCTCTGCTTTACTTATTAAGTTTACTGGACCGACCTACCCGGGGAGAAATTACGGTGGACGGTATAAAAACATCGGGACTTTCGGAAGAAAAGCTTACTGCTTTACGTAAAGAGGTAATGGGATTTGTATTCCAGTTTCATTTCTTATTGCAGGAATTCACTGCATTAGAAAATGTAATGATACCTCTGCTAATCCGAAGGGTACCCTGGAAAGTAGCTAAACAGCGGGCACAAACCCTTCTGGAAATGGTAGATTTGGGGCACAGACTGAACCATTTTCCCAAGGAATTATCCGGAGGACAGCAACAAAGGGTATCCATTGCCAGGGCGCTGGTTACTGAACCCAAAATATTCTGGGGGGACGAACCGACAGGAAATCTTGATTCCCGCAATACTGAGGCTATATATGAGTTGCTTAGGAAGTTTAACAGAGAGTTGGGACAGACCATAGTTGTGGTTACCCATGACAAAGATTTAGCCATGCTATCAGACCGTACTATTGAGATAGTGGATGGTAGGGTTGCACGTGATTTTTGCAGAAAGTTATAGCAATATGTCATGCTCTTAGATTTTTTGAAAGTTTAAATCTCTAAAATTATGAAATGAGGGAAGGTTAAGATGAAAAAGAGGACCTGGGTATACCTGGCTTCGATAATTATTAGTGTTATTAGCATTTACTGGTTGTTAAACATTAATTATGATCAGAATCTGGGTAAAACGGTCCTGGCGCGTCGAGAAAAGGTTATAAAGATTATAAGGATGAACGGGAAGGTCAGGTTGGCCCAAAAACATTATGCGACTGCTCCTTTTGATGGTAAGGTAACCGATGTCCTGGTCAAAGCAGGTCAGAAGGTTAAGCCAGGAGAAATACTGGCACGGGTACAAAATAAAGACCTAGAGACAGATTTAAAGAAAAAGGAAGCCGAAATAAAAAGCGTTCGAGCCGAGTACGAAGCTGCCAGGCAAAAGTTATCAATTAATCGGATGCAATTAGAACTCCAGCTTAAGGAAAAGTGGAGACAAATGGAACTGGCTCGAGAGGAACTTGAGAAGGGAAAAGAACTTTATGCAAATGGTGCTATAGCTCAAAATGAGTTACGCCGCCTTGAAGATAGTTACTACCGTGTTTTAAATGAGGTTGAAGTTGCAAAGAGTAACCTGGCACAGGAAAAAGCTGAAATCCAAAAACTGGAACTACAAGCACTTGCCAGCAAAGTCGAGTTAATTGAAACAGAAATTAAGGCTATTAATGAAAAACTAAAAAAGGCAGAGATAAGATCAGACCAGAAAACCACTGTATTAAAAAAATTAGTTGATGAGGGAGAAAAAGTAATTGAAGGCCAGAGGCTTTTTATACTGGGTGATTTATCAAAGCTTGAAGTTGTGGCCTATGTTAATGAAGAAGAGCTGGGCCAAATTGAAGTAGGTAAACAAGTGTTTATCTACCGCGAGGGAAACGATCAGAAAAAAGTTAAGGGAGAGATCGCTACGATTTCTCATTTGGCCAATGATTTAAAAAATGAAATTGGCACATCTGTCCAATATGAAGTTACTGTTGTAGCGGATAATATAGCCGGAGTATTTTTTCCTGATGAAAATGTAGTAGTAGAATATTTATTAGAAAATAACCAGGAAATGATTACTATTCCATCCCAGGCAGTTATCTATAGAGATGATGGAACTTATGTTAATGTAGTTAAAGGAAAGGAGAAGGAACTTCGAAAAATTACTATAGGTAGTCAAGGTGGAACTAAAGTAGTCGTGCTTTCAGGATTAAAAGAAGGGGAACAAGTAGCAATTGGCGAATAGATCGCCTTGTACAATTCTCCGGCAAGCTTTGGCTTCCAATAGTATACATGAGTCACATCCTGCTAACATTTGTTAAAACCGAGCGACAATTCGTTAGTTTCTTATCGTTCAATCGTTCTTTGAAGACCTACCACTTGTTCTATTTTCCCTCCTTGTCCCATAAGATGTAATGGACAATCTATTGGGAGGGAAAAGACAATGAAACAGAAACTGGCCTTAATAATGATGCTGGTTCTGTTGCTGACAGTAACCAGCGGCTGCAATGGCGTCAAGGGGGCGCTGGCCTACCTGCTGGGCAGCAAGCCAGTAGCTACACAGCCTCAGCAGGGGGGAGAAAAACCCCTCTGGCTGGGTAAACCGGAAGAGGCTCAAAAAAAAGTGCCGCAATTAAAAGAAGTACTGGTGTATTTCCCGGATGCCCGGGGGCAGCTAATCGCAGAACAGCGGCAGGTGGACAAAAATCAGGGGATCGGCAAAGGAGCGCTGCTGGAATTGCTCAAAGGGCCCAAACAACATGGGTTATATCCGGCGGTACCGGCAGGGACGAAATTGCTGGGATTGAAAATACAGCAGGATGGGCTGGCGGTGGTTGATTTTTCCCGGGACCTGAAAGCTAATTTTAAAGGCGGCAGCCAGCAGGAAATTACCACCCTCTGGAGTATTGTAAATACTTTGGGGCAGTTCCCTACTGTCAAAAAGGTACAAATTCTGGTTGAGGGTCAAATCATTGAAACTTTAGGCGGGCATGTGGAAATCAATCAGCCCTTAGAACCTGATCAGACATTAGTTCCGGCAGGAAAAAATTAGGCCGCAAGGCCTTTTTTCTATTTTTCTGGCAGGAAAATAGCGAAGCTTGTAGAAGTTTTAACAAAATGGCTAATCTGTGAGCGAAGAGGGGGAGGAGAATGACAAAAACTCGCAAGATTTTTCATCTTCTGCTATTCATTTCCCTGTTCTGGCTGTTATTGCCAGGTTGGGCCATAGCCAGCGGTACAGCAACGGTAACGGGGACAAAGCTGAATATTCGCCAGTTTCCCTCGACAACAGCAAAAATTCTTGGGCAAGTCAAAAAGGGGGACAAGCTACCGGTTTTCAGTCAAAAAGGAGATTGGCTGCAGGTCAAATTTGGCAAACAAACAGGCTGGGTTTTTAAAAGTCTGGTTAGTTATCAGGCGGCTAATTCCCAGACCACTGCCGTTCGACCAGTACAACAGCAAACAACAACTTCTGGAACAGGCAGCAATTATGCGACAGTAACGGGGACAAAGCTGAATATTCGCCAGTTTCCTTCGACAACAGCAAAAATTCTTGGGCAAGCCAAAAAGGGGGACAAGCTACCGGTTTTCAGTCAAAAAGGAGATTGGCTGCAGGTCAAATTTGGCAAACAAACAGGCTGGGTTTTTAAAAGTCTGGTTAGTTATAAACTGGCTCAGCCGGAGGCAAAACCGGTTAACCAGGCTCCGGCTGCCGTGCAGAAAACAGTTTATGTAATCGCTACTACCGTCAATCTGCGGACTGGCCCGGGCACTAACTACGCCAAAGTAGGGGTAGCCAGACAGGGGCAGGAATTAAAGGTGGTTGCCCGGCAAACAGCCAGTGACGGCAAGATATGGTACAAGCTGGCTAATAACGCCTGGGTAGCAGGCTGGCTGGTGCAGGAAAAACCGCAGGTAACGCCTGTCAGCAGTCAACCTCAGGACAAACCTGAGCCGGAACCGGTGCCAAACCTGCCGCCAGCTGAGCAGGGCCTTTATATTGACATCAGGGCCATTAAAGAAGGGGATGGCACCAGGATTAAGGTTTATGCCAACAGCTCTGTTACCGATCAGGTAGTGCTGGAGAAACAGGATAGACAGTGGAAAGTGATACTGCCAGGGGCGAAATTGCTCAATCCTTTCGATGGGGCGGGACAAAGCTGGCCCGGGCTGGAATTACTCCAGGTCCAGCAGCTGGAAGATGATGCTGCTGGGATAGTGCTGACAGCAGTATATAGCAGTGTTTATGCTCCGGTGCTGATTCCCGGTCAGGATGGGCGCAGCCTGGAGATTCTGGTAGGTCTGGGCCGTCTGCAAGGACGCACGATTGTGATTGATCCTGGTCATGGTGGTACTGACCCCGGTGCCATCGGCGGGGTGCTGAAGGTTAAGGAAAAGGATGTAAACCTGGCTATCGCCCAGCGGGTACGGCGGTATCTGGCGGAAGAAGGGGCCCAGGTCATCATGACCCGGAAAGGGGATACCTACCCAACCCTGGCGGAACGCTATACCCTGGCCAACGACCAGCAGGCCCAGCTCTTTGTGAGCATCCACGCCAATTCCAATACTAGCAGCAGTGTTTATGGTTCTGCTACCTATTACAACAATGAAAACCGGACTTCTGAGGAAATTGCTGCCCGTCTCAAACTAGCGCAACTGATTCAGGAAGAGATTTTGAAAATCCCAGAGCGCAAGGCCTTTGGAGCCAATAATGGCGTCTGGCTGGACAGCAGGGGCCTGGCGGTTTTGCGAGGCACCAGGATGCCCAGTGTGCTGGTAGAAACGGCCTTCCTCAGCAATCCTACCGAGGAGCAGCTCCTTAATGATCCCGGTTTTCAGGACCAGATAGCCCGGGCCATTGCCCAGGGAATAATTCGCTATTTCACGGAATAAAGGTTCATCAGCACCTCTGTGCAGCAGAGGTGTTTTCTTTTATTTTTGGTGCATATTATATTCAGAAAAAAATTTTGCAGTTAGCAGGAAAAAGCCATAGACTTGTCGAATTGGACTAATACATTAGTCCAATGCTCCATTAGAAAGGTGGTGAAGGAATGAACCTGAAAATTGAAATAGATCGCAAGTCCGGAGTACCGATCTACATACAGCTCAAAGAAGGAATCAAGCGTTTGATCGAGACCGGCTACTGGGAAGCGGGTCAGAAGATTCCCACCGAGCGGGAACTGGCGGAAATGCTCAATATCAGCCGCAATACCGTCAGCATGGCCTATAAAGAGCTGGAGGGGGAAGGGATTCTGGTTTCTACCCAGGGTCGGGGGACGTTTATTACCGATTCTGATGCTGTTCTGCGCCAGGAGGGGCGGAAGGAGCGGTTATTGCGGATAATCGATGTGGCTCTGGAAGAGGCGGCGGAAATGGGCTTTTCCCTGGATGAATTTGTGGCCATTGCCCATGTGCGGGCCCGGGAGAAGAAAGAGATGCTGGCCCGCATGAAAATCGCTTTTGTGGAATGTAACCGGGAACAGCTGGACTATTTTAGCCGGGAAATGCATCTGGGTATGGGGATTACCATCCTGCCCATCCTGCTTGAGGATTTTCGCCGCCAGCCGGCAAAAATCAATCAGGTGCTGGAAAATGTCGACCTGGTGGTCTCTACCTTTTTTCATTTGCAGGAAGTCAAGCAACTGGTGGCCGACAAGAAAAAGACGGTGCTGGGCATCGCTCTAAATCCGGAGATTGAAACGATTGTCCGCATTGCCCGCTATCCCCAGGGTAGTAAACTGGCCATTGTTTGCCTCTCCGAGACTTTTGCGGCTAAAATCAGAGCGGCCCTGAAACAGGCCGGACTCAATCATTTGCAGCTGCTAACATCAATAAGTCATGACGAGGCTGAATTGACTGCTCTCCTGCAGGACGTGGATGCAGTGATTGTTTCTCCCAACCGGAAAAAGGAGATTCAGACACTGGTTCCCCGGCTGGATGTCATTGAAATGAGGTTTTTACCTGACCCTGAAACTATCAATGTAATAAAATCGGCTTTACTGGAGCTTAAAGATAAATAGAGGTGATTGCTGTGGATAAATTTGCCCCCATAGGTGTATTTGATTCTGGAGTGGGCGGCCTGACTGTTGTCAGGGAGCTGTTGAAACATCTGCCAGCAGAAAATGTGATTTACTATGGAGATACCGCCCATGTCCCCTATGGGTCAAAAACCAGGGAACAGTTACTGGCTTATGGCCGCGGTATTATGGAGTATCTGACTGCTGCCGGAGTAAAACTGGTGCTGGTGGCCTGTAATACCAGCTCTTCTTTGACCCTGGAGGCTCTGGCGGCGGAATTTCCTGTCCCGATGATCGGCATGATCAAACCCGGGGCCAAAGCGGCAGCAGCAGCCAGTAAAAACGGGAAAATTGGAGTGATTGCTACAGAAGCCACCACCCGCAGCCAGGCTTATCCGGCGGCGATCAAAGCTCTGCGGCCCGAGGCGGAGGTG
Organism: Carboxydocella sp. ULO1; assembly: GCF_002049255.1. Taxonomy (NCBI): domain Bacteria; kingdom Bacillati; phylum Bacillota; class Clostridia; order Eubacteriales; family Clostridiales Family XVI. Incertae Sedis; genus Carboxydocella; species Carboxydocella sp. ULO1. The sequence continues at coordinate 68,545 of NZ_BDLQ01000031.1, forward strand.
CTGGGACAGGCTTGCCCCAAATTCGTTCCGCTGGTGGAGAGTGGTCGCTTTGATACAGAGGAAACGGTTGAGGCGGTGCGCGAATATGTCCTGCCCTTACTGGCAGAGGGCATAGATACTCTGGTTTATGGTTGTACCCACTATCCTTTCCTGGAGCCGGTGATTCGCCGGCTGGCAGACAGTAACCTCACCCTGGTGGATCCGGCCCAGGCAGTGGTGAGGGAAGCGGAGCAGCTGCTGGCCAGCAGAGGACTGGCAGCAGAAGGGGGGCAGGGTCAATATCGCTTTGTGGTCAGCGGGGATCCCCTGCAATTTCAGCGGGTAGGAAAAATTCTGCTGGGAGATATTATAAAACAGGTGGAAAAGGCAGACAGGTAACGGGGAGGATTCAGTCATGGCAAGAAAAAACAATACCCTGGTTCTGGGGGTAATAGGTGCTGATGTTCACGCTATTGGCAACAAAATTCTGGACCACGCTCTGACCGCTGCAGGATTTAAAGTGGTAAACATAGGGGTAATGGCCACTCAGGAGGAGTTTATCAATGCCGCCATTGAGACCGATGCCGCCGCTATACTGGTGGGTTCGCTGTATGGGCATGGTGAGCTGGACTGCCGGGGGTTAAGGGACAAGTGTATTGAAGCCGGGATTGGGGATATCCTGCTTTATGCTGGCGGTAACCTGGTTGTAGGTAAACAGGATTTCGCTTCGGTGGAGGCGCGCTTCAAAACGATGGGTTTTAATCGCGTTTATCCACCGGGCACATTGCCGGAAGTGGTAATTCGAGACCTCCGGCAGGACTTGGGGGAGGGAGAATCCAATGACAGCGAGGGCCCTCTTGGTTGATTTCGGCAGCACTTACACCAAGGTAACGGCAGTAGACCTGGAAAAACGGTGTTTACTGGGAACGGCCAGAGCCTTTACTACCGTTCAGGAGGATATTAATATCGGTTTGACCAGGGCCTGTCGCCAGCTGGGTGAAGAGCTGGGAGAAGATCCGCTGACTTACCCCCATAAACTGGGCTGTTCCAGTGCAGCCGGGGGTTTAAAGCTGGCGGCAATCGGACTGGTACGGGAATTGACAGTGGAAGCGGCCCGCCTGGCTGCCCTGGGGGCTGGAGCGCGGCTAACCCATGTGTTTTCCCGTTTTCTTACTCCGCAGGATGTGGAACAAATGGCTGCTACACCTCCTGATATTATCCTGCTGGCCGGAGGAACCGATGGAGGAAACAGGGAGACGATCATTGCCAATGCCCACACTCTGGCTGCCGGCTCTTTACGGGTACCGGTGGTGGTTGCTGGCAATAAAGTGGCAGCGGCTCAGGTGGCGGAGATTCTCAGCCAGGCCGGTTTTCCCGTGCGGGTGACGGAAAATGTTATGCCAGAACTGAATCAGCTCAATGTGGAACCGGCCCGGGAAACCATCCGGGAAGTCTTTCTGGAACGGATTATTGCCGCTAAAGGGCTGGATAAGGCAGAAACATTGCTGGGGATTGTAATGCCTACCCCGGCAGCAGTATTACAAGGAGCGCGGCTGCTGGCAGAGGGGACTCCAGGCCAGAGGGGCTGGGGGGAGCTGCTGCTGGTGGACATTGGCGGGGCCACTACGGATGTGCATTCCATTGCCG